>SLDF01000352.1 GCA_007125435.1 Saprospiraceae bacterium | reverse complement strand
TTGTAACTTGAAGCTTGTGGCTTGAAGCTTGTACCTTGCTGCTCGCATCAGCGATGCGTAGTGGGTCGCGACCGAAAGGGAGTGAGTCCGCAGGACCGAGCGAACAGCGAGCCCCGAAGCGAGTCTGAAAATAGCCATTGTATGATCTAAGTCGCAGCTATTTTGATTGAGATCGAAGAATAAAAAATACGCGCATAGCCATAGCTAAGTAAGTATTTTTTTTCGAAGATATCGCTCAAAAGAGCAAGACTTGGGGTCATTAAGATGGCTGTTTTCAGACTCTAAAAAGCGACCCGTAACGCAGTGGAGGGTGATGCCCAAAACATTATGAAAAACTGTCTTCACGAATAAAATAGTCTATGCCAAAGAGCATTTCAGCTTGGGATTTTGTATTCACGGGTGATTTATATTATGCCATTCCTGCATTTCTATTAATTTTGGGCTTTTAAAAAATCAAATTATAATGGAAGACCCAAAATCACTATCAAGCGTTGCACAGTTTCACAGGACCTTTAAACACCCTATACAGGAGAGTCCGGTCATTCCTTCTGAAAAGAGATGTGCGCTGAGGGTTTCTCTATTGGCAGAGGAGCTGAAGGAGTTAGAGAGTGCAATTGCTGAGAAAGATTTGATAGAAATAGCAGATGCGCTTTGTGATTTGCAATATGTATTGTCAGGTGCCATTTTGGAGTTTGGTCTTGGTCATAAGTTTAAAGCGCTATTTGATGAAGTCCAGAGGTCTAATATGAGTAAAGCCTGTAAGACTGAGGAAGAGGCAATCGCTACAGTCGAACATTATCAAGGTAGAGGTGAGGACTGTTATTACGAATCGGCAGATGGTCAATATCTTGTTTTCAGAAAGGGGGACAATAAAACACTGAAGTCGGTAAATTACTCTCCTGCTGACTTGAAGAAGATTCTGGGCTGAAAAAGCAAGTGATTTTAGCGAATAATCACTAAAAAAATAGGCAATTAGGTGTTTTTATGAAAAAAGACTGTAAATTCATGCAAAGTTCAGCGGTTTCAAACGTTAGTGATTAGGGCTGTGTTGTTAGATATCAAATGTTGACTTGTTTATGCAATAGACTTTAATAGTGAATTCATATGATAAAGTGTTTTACTTCATTAGGATGTATATTTTTATTTTTGGTAGGTAGCGCCACTGCACAGATCACAGTGTCGTCATCTACACTTCCTGCTGTGGGTGATACACTGAGACTAGCTATTGATAATTTACCGCAGGGCATTGACCCTGGTCAGCCGGGAGGGGACAAGAGTTGGATATATAGCAGTTTGCAAGCGCCATTTGTAGATGAGGTCATCATTCGACCTCCGTCAGCGGGGCAAAACTCCTCGGCCTTTCCCAATGCTACTTACTTTACCAACCCACAAGACAATGTCGAAAATTACTATACCATTTCAAATGGTAAGTTATTTAATAGGGGCTTTGCCGGAGAGCTGCCAGTATTGCCAGGTGTTGAGGCCGTTGCCCGCTATAGTGGCAGTGGTCTTGAAGAAAGGTCGACGCCTTTATCTTACATGGACCAGTCTACTCATGAAACGGATCTAAGAATTCCCTTCTCTACAGAAATTCTACCGGATACTTTGTTGGCCGACCTGCCCATTCAACCAGACTCGATAAGGCTCTCTCAAAACATCAGGACATCAAGTGTGGTAGATGCCTGGGGAGAAATGGCATTGCCGGATGGCTTTTATCCATGTTTGCGCCAAAGAAATACAGTAATTACAACCAATCAAATCGAAATCAAAGCAGGGTTTTTGCCATGGTTTCCCCTACCGGCTGAACTGGAAATACCTGGGCTTAGCGGCATAGATACCTCCTTAAATTATACGTTTTACTCTAACCTAACTAAAGAGCCCTTAGCCATACTGGCTATGGCAGAGAATGGCACGACCGTGAATAGTGTTATCTTCAAAGCAGACGACCGAACCATTACCAATGCCTATGACCGCAACGTACAAAAAGCCGATGTGTTCGCCTATCCCAATCCCGCTGTTGGGTCAGTGCGTTTCGACATGATCGGTCTGCCACAGGGAAGATATACCTTGAAATTGTACAATATTTTGGGCGTAGATGTGTGGTCAAAGCAATACAACATCAATAGCAACACACGGACCGTAAGAGTTGATCTAGACAACATAAATCGAGGTACATACCTTTATTCTTTGATTAATGCTGATGGCAGGGTCATGGTTACAAAGCGACTTATTGTACTGAGACCATAAGCGCGGTGCATGATTGACATTTCCCACCTGAGAAGTCAAACACCCCTGACAGCGTTGGACGTGGCGCATTTATCATCAAAGCATATTCGTCTCCTGGTCAAGCATGACTATCTCAATCACCCCACTATTCAAGGCAATAAACTGTGGAAGCTTAAACAACCTTTGTCCGCATTTGACCCTGGCATCCACAAAAAAATCATCAGTCTCGGAGGTGCGTATTCTAATCACCTGGCAGCACTCAGCGAGGTATGTGAGGTTTTTGGAATACCATTCATTGCAATAGTGAGAGGTGAAGCACCTGCCAGGCAGGGGTACACCCTGAAAAGATTAAAGTCAAATATCTACACTAAAGTTTACTTCCTTGATCGGGAGAGTTTTAGGACCTACCGTGCAAATCAAGACACCTCTCTTCTTCCCGTGCAATCTGATGATGCACTTATTATTCCGGAAGGAGGAAGCGTTCATGATGGTCTTACAGGTTTTGAACTGTTTTGGCGAGATGTGAGCTTGCAGACAGACCTCTCTGCCATCACGCATGTTGTCTTACCCGTTGGTACAGGTGGGACTGCTGCCGGGGCGTTACTGTATCTTCCTGAGCATATTCGTATAGTTGCTATCCCAGTGCTCAAGCATACTAAGGTCAAAGAAGACATTGTAAAATTGGCGAAAAATCGCAGTCAAAATCTAGTTGTGATAGACAAGTATCACTTTGGAGGCTATGCCAGGGTTCGCCCTGCGCTTATTGATTTCATAGAGACATTCTACGACGAGCATAGTATACCACTTGATCCGATTTATAATGGCAAATCCTTTTATGGCGTATTTGATCTGATAAAACAAGGTTACTTTCCTTCCGGGTCTGTCGTATTGACGGTCCACACCGGTGGACTACAAGGCCTCAAAGGTTTTCAGCAGAAAACAGGCCTTTTGCAATCGGTGGGGGTCTAAGGTGTATATGGTTTATGAGTGTATGGTGGCTATGATATGTCTTATACCACCGTGATTTCGATATTCACAGAGATATATACCCTGCCATGTGCCTAGTGCCAGCCGACCATTCCTTATTGGTATCGTCAGTTCATATCCACTCAGTACAGATTTAATGTGAGCTGGCATGTCATCTGGCCCTTCGAGGGTATGCCTCAGACCATTTATGTTCTCAGGTGCTAATCTATCAAAGAATATCTCAAAGTCATGCAAAACATCCGGGTCAGCCGCTTCATTGATGCATATGCCCGCTGAGGTGTGCTGCAAAAACAGGTGTAGCAGCCCCGTCGCCGGCCAGTCACTTATACCATCAAGCACATCCCGGGTGATCAAATGAAATCCCCTTCTGAATGGACCTACCTTTATATCATACTGACCGTCTATCATAGGAGGTTGAAGTGTTGTTTAGCCTGAGACCAATTGCTCTTCAGTTGTCTTTTTGTAAGCTTTATACCTTCCCTTGCCAAACTTTGTGCCGTTGAAGACTTCGGTTTTCTTAAGCTCTTGGCGAGTTTCCTCTGGTAGCTTGTTAAATTCCTGACACTTCTGTGAGCAACAGGCATTATATTTATGCGCACAAGAAGGACACTGGATGAACAATATATGGCAGGCGTCATTGGCGCAGTTTACATGCGTATCACAAGGTGCTCCGCATTGGTGGCACTCAGCGATGATATCCTCACTGATTCGTTCACCGAGGCGTTCGTCGAAGACGAAATTTTTACCTATGAACTTATTCTCCAGCTTTTGCTCTTGCACTTGTCTGGCGTATTCTATAATACCTCCATCAAGCTGAAACACATTTTTATACCCCCTGTGCTTCATGTAGGCACTTGCTTTTTCACACCTGATTCCGCCCGTGCAATACATGACAATGTTCTTATCCTTATCCGCTGCCAGGTCTTCTGCTACTTTCGGAAGGGCCTCCCTGAAGGTCTCCACATCAGGCGTGATGGCGTCAATAAATTTGCCCACCTCGCTCTCATAATGGTTGCGCATGTCGACGACTATCGTGTTGGGGTCCTCTGTCAGGCTATTAAACTCCGCTGCATTGATATGCTTACCCTTATCCGTCACATCAAATGTGCCATCGTCAAGTCCATCAGCTACAATCTTTTCCCTTACCAGTATCTTTAGTTTGAAGAAAGATTTACCATCGTCATCTACAGCTATATTAAGTCTCACTCCTTTCAAAAACTCTATAGAATCCAGAGCTGCTCTGAATGCATCAAACCTTTCTGTCGGGATGGATACTTGAGCGTTCACGCCCTCATACGATACATATATACGCCCCAGCACACCCACTGCGTCAAGCAGTATATACAAGTGATCTCTGAATAATTTTGGATTTCTTAGATGGTGGTACTTGTAAAACGAAAGCGTAGTGCGCTCCTCCGTACTCTCTTGCATGCGTCTTTTCAGCTCATCGGCACTGACGCGATTGTATAATCTCATGTCGTTAAAATGTTTGGCAATGTTAACAAATAGCAAGGTGCATACTTGCGGTTAATCTTTACCTGCCTTCGGTCCATCCAGGATTTCGAGATCCCCCTGGTTTGGCCTTTAGCGACCGCAAAGATAACAAGGTTTTTGATTTAATTCTCCTTGCCGCGCCTCTATTCCATCTATTTTCAGCTTGTTGTTTCACTAGTTTTTTTGTTTGGGCGTGTCCTTACGGACCGGGCTATCCGCTTGTATTCACAGGTCTACCATAGGGTGTCGCTGCTGTTTTGAGTGGCTTCCGTTCGGTCGCCCCTCCCTCCAGCGCCCCACTACCTATGCTATTCCTGTTCATATCGCTTCTATCCCTCACGCAGAATATAGTATTTAGCTGCAAGTTTCAAGCTGCAAGCTGTTAGTTAGGTGTATTTTGTTTACGCCTGCGTTTGCTGTTTACGCTGAAAGCACTCCGTGCTCTCCGCTGTTTATACCTGAAGATGAATTAAAGCTTTCAAGTTCTATTGGTAGGTTCGGTCGAGTTGTTTTGTCACGATTTTTGCTTCTTTTAGTGCAAAAATAGCGCCAAAACATTTGGTAATAATCCACATAACCCAGGGCTGACGCCCTGCGCTATTATGATGTCGCCACTACGTGGCTGAGATTTGGTTTTAATTTAGTATTTAGTCACATAAATTATCTCAACGTTATTCAGGGAAGTACATCTTTTTCCTTTTATCTTTTGTCTTGATTCCTGGTTGCGGAGTATCTGTTTTTCTTTCTTTGTTATGGGGATAGTTGCATTGGTGGCGTTCGAGTGTTTATATTTTTTGGGGATCGCTTGGTGATCAGGATTTACAGGATGCAAGAGTTCACAGGATTAGATTATAGGTAAAATCAGTCGTTTTCAAGTCTTTTTGATGATCTATGGTCATAGGGATAGTTAAAACTTTAGCGTTCGAGTGTTTTTTTAAGGTCATATACACGTATTAGTGATCAGGGTTAAATGCAGACTTTGGGCAAGTTCTGCTGTTAAAATGTCTGATGCTGGAAATTCTCACATCCTGTGAATCCTGATCACAAGGCAGAAAAAAAGAAAAAATCAAAGACTTCAGGTAAAATAACTGATCGTATTTTCAATAATGCTTTGTCGGTCGCTTGAGGCTTGTAGCTTGAAGATAACTGATAGCGTTCAAGTTCTATTTGGATAGAAATTCTTAATTAACATGATACCTCAATATCCTCACTAGAAGCTCTGCTATAAACGAGAGCGTAGCAAGGTAAAACGCAAACTATAGTGAGCAAATCATCCGCTTGATAGAATATATCGCCGGCAAAGCGATAATCTCCACCAAAGTGCTCTAACTGCAAAATAAAAGGTGGTATTGACAAACATCAATACCACCTTTTTTTCGATATTAAGCAAGAGACGCTCTGATTTTATTCAGTGCGGAACCGGCTCTGACCCATTCAATTTGTGCCTCATTATAAGTATGATTCACATCGAATGATTCAGATGTCCCATCATTGTGGTGCAGAGTGATTTGCAAAGGTTTGCCGGGCGACATACTGTCAAATCCTGAAATATCAATTTTATCGTCTTGCCTTACCTTTTCGTAGTCCGCCGGGTTGCTAAACGTCAAGGCTAGCATACCCTGCTTTTTTAGATTGGTCTCATGAATTCTGGCAAAAGACTTTACGATGACGGCTTTGACACCAAGATGTCTAGGCTCCATAGCAGCGTGCTCTCTTGATGATCCTTCACCATAGTTTTCTTCACCGAAGACCACAGTTCCTATGCCTTTCATCTGATACTTTCTGGCTGATTCGGGCACTGCCATATACTCATTTGCTTCCAGATTCAGCACCTTGTTGGCCTCTTCATTAAAGTAATTGATGGCACCAATCAATAGGTTATTAGAGATATTCTCTAAATGTCCTCTGTATTTTAGCCACGGACCTGCCATTGAGATATGATCTGTAGTACACTTGCCTTTTGCCTTAATCAGCAGGCGCATACCTTGTAAATCTTCATTCTGAATAGGCTTGAACGGTGTCAAAAGTTGGAGTCTGTTTGACTCCGGGTCGACGCTGACATTGACCTTTGAGCCATCTTCAGCTGGCGCTATGAATCCCGGATCTTCTACAGAAAAACCCTTCGATGGCAACTCAACACCCACAGGTGGGTCTAGCATGACCTCTTCCCCATTTTCATTGGTAAGTGTATCTTTCAATGGGTTAAATGTAAGATCACCGGCAATGGCCATTGCTGTTACCAACTCGGGCGATGCTACGAAAGAGTGGGTATTAGGATTACCATCATTTCTCTTCGAGAAGTTCCTGTTAAATGACGTGATGATTGAATTTTTTCGGTTTGGATCATTCGTATGTCTATCCCATTGGCCTATACAAGGGCCGCAAGCATTAGCCAACACTAATCCTCCTATATCTTCAAAAGCTTTAAGCTGTCCATCGCGATCTACAGTAAATCTGATTTGCTCCGATCCCGGTGTTATCGTAAACTCTGATTTTACTTTTAATTTCTTGTCGACAGCTTGTTTGGCCAATGAAGCAGCCCTGTCCAGGTCTTCATAAGATGAATTGGTACAAGAACCAATAAGGCCGACCTCGAGCTCAGCCGGATAATCATTTTCTTTTACTGCCTCGGCAAACTTCGATATAGGCCAAGCCAGGTCTGGCGTGAATGGGCCGTTTATGTGGGGCTCTAGTTCTGATAAGTTGATCTCTATGACCTGATCAAAGTACTTCTCAGGTTGCTCGTAGCATTCTGCATCTCCGGTAAGATAAGGTGCGATCTTATCTGCCAGTTCTGCAACATCTGTTCTGCCTGTTGCCCTTAGGTAGCGGCTCATTGACTCGTCATAGCCAAAGGTAGACGTGGTGGCGCCTATTTCAGCTCCCATGTTACAAATCGTACCTTTTCCTGTGCATGAAAGTGCTTCGGCTCCCGGTCCGAAATACTCAACTATGGCTCCGGTACCTCCTTTTACAGTCAATATCCCGGCTACTTTCAAGATAACATCCTTGGAAGATGTCCACCCGTTGAGCTTACCTGTAAGTTTTACACCTATTAATTTGGGCATTTTCAATTCCCACGCCATACCTGCCATGACATCAACAGCGTCTGCACCACCAACACCTATGGCGACCATTCCCAGGCCACCGGCATTAACAGTGTGTGAGTCTGTACCGATCATCATACCTCCTGGGAAAGCATAATTTTCAAGCACTATTTGGTGAATAATACCTGCGCCGGGCTTCCAAAAACCTATACCGTATTTATTAGATACAGATTGCAGGAAGTCAAATACCTCAGAGCTTTGATCCATGGCTGCTTTTAAGTCTGTGTCAGCACCGGACTTCGCCTGAATCAAGTGGTCGCAGTGAACGGTGCTGGGCACGGCCACCTTGTCCCTGCCACACATCATGAACTGCAACAGTGCCATCTGAGCTGTTGCGTCTTGCATAGCTACTCTATCCGGCTGAAAAAACACATAGTCTTCTCCGCGTTTATACTCCTGTAATGGAGAGTCTTCATGTAAGTGTGAATACAATATTTTCTCTGCCAAGGTCAATGAGCGGCCAAGCTTTTGCCTTGCTGCATCTACCTTAGACGGGAGGCGATCATAGGCCTCTTTTATCATGTCTATATCAAAAATCATCTGGAAGTATTTAATGTTAAAAAACAGATGGCAAATCTACATTTTTTATCTCATATTTCAAGGCGATTACGCCTATCAGTCTACTTTTGTTATCCTTCGTATATGGACGCTAAGGCTTGCCGATGCGAGTGAAAGCACAAAGCTTTTTAATTTAGGCGACTGGAGAAGATGGAGCTGGCTATACAGATGAATAATTCAGGTTTAAGCAAGTCTGCTTTAGACAAAAGAAACGCTACCTTGTCAATTAGATAAAGTGTACTAGGTTGTATTATGCTTATTAATATTTGGGCGTCTGCACATCGTCTTGACTATTTGAATGGCGGGTTTTCGTAATGAAAAGCCACACAGGACTGACCCACCTTGCCGGGCAGTGGCGGCTGCAGTTTGCAGATTTTTACATGTATAGATAGCAGGTCTATGGAAGATAGTTCTAGAATATCACTTATGATTTGCCGGGCTGGTGTTTCCATAAGCTGAGCCGTCTGGTTCATTGCTTTTTTAACAATATTGTATATGTTTTCGTAGTTGACGGTTTTTGACAAGTCCTCTGTATTATCGCTGTGATTAGTCTCGAAGGTTACGGCTACATTGACATTGAAGTAGTTTTTTTGTACCCGCTCACTTTCATAATACCCTATAGGTGAATGAAAGGCCATATCCTCCAGACTAATGACTGACTTTAAATTTTTAATAGGTTTCATCGGATAAAAATAGCATTTAAACTTGAATTGTATGAAGGTGCTTCATAGTGTAAAGAAAACGCACAGCTAACGGTTCTTACCATTGACCTATAAATAGAAGATAATATGCACATCAGGTGCATACAATGCATATTCTTGTTCATGGTTGCATTCAAAAATGTCGTTTTTTCTGGTTATGCA
The DNA here is from genome assembly GCA_007125435.1 of Saprospiraceae bacterium. Lineage (GTDB taxonomy): Bacteria > Bacteroidota > Bacteroidia > Chitinophagales > Saprospiraceae > SLDF01. The sequence continues at coordinate 266 of SLDF01000352.1, read as the reverse complement.
TCAGCGATGCGAAGTGGGTCATGAGCGCATGCGAATGAGTCCGCAGGACCGAGCGAACAGCGAGCCCCGAAGTGAGTCTGAAACTAGCCGTCGTATGATCTAAGTCGCAGCTATTTTGAGTGAGATTGAAGAATAAAAAATACGCGCATAGCCTCAAGTGCTACGCGACCGATGAAGCAGGAAGTATAAAGTAAAATTATCAAGCAGTACAGCGGTCTAGACTTTGAAGATGGCATCAAGGGTAGCCAAACTCCGTAAGTATTTTT
>SLDF01000123.1 GCA_007125435.1 Saprospiraceae bacterium | reverse complement strand
GTTGTCCGTTGTTTACGCTTCGCTGTTTATGCAAACGATCGGCTATCGCCTCCGTTTGCTGTTTACGCTGCGAGAACTCCGTACTCTCCGCTGTTTAGGCTTGAAGTCGGCTGTAGGCTTTCAAGTTCTATTTATATGAGAGCTCCTGACTAACAAATTGCCGAAAAATCTCCAATTGAAGCTCTGCTGTAAACGCTAGCGTAGCGAGTTAAACATGAGCGCAGCGAATTAAACGGGAGTGTTCAAAAAGATATCAAATAACTAGTGACTACACTTAAGCTCCTAAGTCTCTGTGCTCCTAAGCTTCTTCATATCTTTGATCTTTAACATTCTTCATACTTTTATCTTTTTCCTTTTGTCTTATCTCATCCCCTTGGTTCTTTGTCCTTCTCCACTGTCTTGCATCAGCGATGTGGAAGGGTGGCGACGCAAGGAGCCAGACTCAGCGTAATGATAATGAAGCTGAGGCCGACCGTCCAGGGAGCCCTGTAACGTAGCGACCCGTAACGCAGTGGAGGGTGATGCCCAAAGCGATAAATTGAAATGCACCTATCATAGAGAAGAAAGAAAAGGAAAAATCAAGCCTTTTTTTCTAAACAGCAGATTTAATAGTTAGTCATATTCTATAAATCGCTTGAAGTTTTTTCGCTTTAAATGGACAAACTTTTATACTTTAGAGCCATGAGTGGTTTTGATGTACTGTGGTTTAGGTATATGATGCTGCTTGATTATTTGACCAAACGACATTTGAAAATATGGAGGCAAACATTCTTACGGAGATATTTCTCCCTTTGGCGCTGGGCGTCATTATGTTAGGTATGGGACTTGCGCTTACGATAGATGATTTCAAAAGAATTACCATTTATCCAAAGGCTGTAATAACAGGTTTGGTATGTCAGCTTGTATTGTTACCGCTGTTGGCATTTGGCTTGATGGCATTCTGGGAGACAAGAGCAGAGTTTGCTGTTGGTATCATATTATTGGCGGCGATTCCCGGCGGGGCGACCTCTAATCTTTTTGCGTATCTTGCTAAGTGTGACGCGGCATTATCCATCACCCTTACTGCTATTTCTAGTTTTATTACCATTGTGACCATTCCTTTTATTGTCAATTATGCCATGGAAATACACATGGGTAGTGGCCAATATGTAAAGCTACCTGTATTGAGGACAATGGCACAAATCATGATTATCACTGTGATACCGGTATCCATAGGTATGTATCTAAAACAGCGAATGCCTGCCTTGGCTAATCGAGTACAGCGACCTGTGAAAATAGCATCTGCTATATTCATCGCTATTGTAATCATCGGCATCATATTAAAAGACAGAGAGAATGTCATACCCTTCTTTATTCAGACAGGTGCGCCTGCCTTTACATTGAATGTACTGACATTAGCTATGGGCTTTCTTGTTGGAAAACTTGTAGGGCTCGGCTTTAGACAAGCTGCGACGATCTCGATAGAGTCAGGCATTCAGAATGGAACCCTTGCTATCGCTATCGCTGCATCTGCAACTTTATTAAATAACTCTACTATTGCTATCGTTCCTGCTATCTATTCACTCATTATGTTTGGAACAGGGTCTCTTGTTGCTTTCTGGTTTGGAAAAATCAATCTCGGAAAATCGAGGAGTAGTGATGGTTTACCGGCGTCATGATATATATTGCGATCAATGACTTGGGTGAAAAAGAGTACATTTTTAATGCAAATTGGCAATTATAATATAGAGCATAAAAAAAGCGGAACACCGTATGGATGTCCCGCCCAACCTTAAAATGCAGCACAATTTGATATGCATTACAAATGTAAGACCAAAGTTTGACGTTTTGTGGTGCAAATGTTTCTGAGGGGCGATTTATTGATTGAATGACACGATATATTGAGTGAGTTCTTAAATATTTTAATTTAAATATATATTTATTCACATTCAAGTACGTTTGATAATAGTGCACATGAAAATAAAGTGTATAAATTTGTATACTCATGTGCTCGTTGAATAGCTGATATGATAAAATCATTAATACATTATTTTGACCTTGGTGTTGGGAAAGCTGAAGACTTCTCAATGGAGAACCGGGTATTTAATGGTATTTGCTTATTCAGCTTTATCTTGTGTGTCATTTTTATACCCGCCAATTATTATCTCGGTATCTATAGTCAGACAATATTGATGGCGTTTCTTCTAATTCCTCTAACAGCTGTCTATTACTTCAGTCGTTTCAAACGACAATTTACCTTGAGTGTATCCCTTTTAATCATTGTGTTCTTAGGTGCATTGATAGCAAATTATTTTGTAAATGCAGGTGCGTCAGGTACAACGCTTCTCTACTTTTTCATGGCCTCTCATATCATTTCTGCTGTTACTGGTGTCAAATATGGAAAGTATTGGTTTGTATTAAGCTTAATAATAGGTATTGGCCTATTGTGTATTGAGTATTTTAGGCCAGGTCTCATTTTCAATAATTATTCAAGTAGAACCGAAGAGTTTGTTGATGTGAGTTTGGCATTTGTCATTTCAATGACTGTGATCTACGTCACAATGAAGTTTATACTGTCCAACTACCAGAAAGAGCGTATTTTATCTCAGAAAAGGGCACACGAAATGGCTGACCAAAAAAAGGCTCTTGAGTTTTTGAATAGTGAAAAAGATAAACTTTTCTCCATCGTTTCACATGACTTTAGAGGTCCTTTGGCTACTCTACACAATTCTCTTGAGCTATTGACAGAAGAGGACCTTACGAAAGAAGAGGAGGAGGAGATCAAATCTGAAATGCTTACCCAATTGCGCTACACATCATCTATGCTTGATAATGTACTGACCTGGTCAAGGTCTCAGATAAAGAATATCGAGCCACAATTCAAGGGTCTCAATGTCCATAATGAAGTACACAAGGTGATCATGTCAGTGTCCGGATTGACTGCTTATAAAGAAATATCTGTTGATAATGCTGTTGATGAAAATTTATTAGTCTTTTCTGATCAAGAGATGCTGCAAGTAATTCTGAGAAATTTGATCAATAATGCGATAAAATTCACACCCCCACAAGGGAGGATTACTATCGATGCCACGATAAAAGACAATAATATCATTATCTCAGTTGAAGATAACGGCATTGGTATGTCTTCAGATCAGGTGAGTCGTTTATTTACTTTCAATGTTTCGTCGACTTATGGTACCAATAGAGAGAAAGGCATGGGACTTGGTCTTTATATTGTTCAAGATTTACTAGAGAAGCTGGATGGCAATATTCAGGTTAAAAGTGCAAAGGATCTTGGTACGACATTTTATATAACCCTTAAGGGTGTGGGTAAGTGAACGATTTGACAAGTATGTGTTTTATATTTCTTGTACCATATTTAATAATTTAACCCGCTTTATGCATTAGCGATTTCTATTACGGATTTAAATGGCTTCAAAATAAGGCGCTTTGCTTGATTTCGCTCATTCACCATAGGGGTGACTATGATTCAATCGCGAAATCACTTATTTTATCGCCATTTACTCATATTACTTTTATATTTTTTATGGCATTCGTGAATCTCCTTCGTCGATTTTAACCCTCACTACGAAACCCTAATGCATAAATCGGGTTTAAGAAACAATCCATAGCATTGCAACGTCGTTATGGGAACAATTCAATATTGATATTATGCGAATCAGCAAGTTCAACATCTTTTTTTTAATCACTTTTTCTTTTTTATATCTCACTTCATTGGGACAGGATGCATCCAATAGATACTCGGAGGAAGATGTCAAATTTGAAGAGTCATTCATTGAAGGGCTTGCTTTGAAGACCTCCGGAGAAGCTGAAGAAGCGCTTAAGATCTTTGAAAACCTACTTGAGGTTGATCGCAGGAATGTTGCTGTCCTGTATGAAATTGCCAGAATTCAGAAAATAAAAGGTAAAGGACAAGAAGCAATTCAGACCATAGAAAGAGCTATTCGGATAGATCAAAAGGAAGTCTGGTTTCATCTGTTCAAAGCTGGTATTCAAGAGCAGATGAATGACTATGCAGGATCCGCAGAAACTTATCACAAAATAATTGATCTGGATCCCTACAACAGTCAGCATGTATTCAGACAAACAGATCATTTTTTAAAGGTCAATTTAAACCAATCAGCAATAGAAGCGCTAGATGCTTTTGAAGATAGAGTAGGGCCTCATGAAGGTGTATATCAAAGACGCTATGACATTTACAAATTAGAGGGAGAACAAAAGTTGGCTAGAAATCAATTAGAACTTCTCGTTAATTTATATCCCTCGAATATTGATTATCTATATCTATTGGCTGGTGAGTTTATCACAGAGGGGCAATTAAACAGAGCAGATAGCCTACTCAATCGGATTCTTGAGATTGACCCTACTGACTCTAAAGCAAGTATGGCTTTAGCAGGTCGGAAAAAGTCAGACAGTTCTCCTGAGACTTATATTCTTTCGCTAGAGAAAATATTTAAAGAACCAACTGCTGAACTGGATCCTAAAGTTATTGAAATCATACCCTTTGTTGAATCTTTAAACAATCGACAAGATACTGCTTTGACTGAGGCCTTGTTGACGGCCATTTCCTGGATTGAGATGGCTCACCCCAAAGAAGCTAAAGTCAAAGCTATAAGGGCAGATGTATACCAGCTTTCTAATGACTATGAAAATGCTATAGAGGCCTACAAAGATGCTCTGATGTATGAAAAAGGCGTGTACTCAGTATGGGAGCAGCTCTTGTTTTTGCTGAAAAGAGAAGCGAGGTATGAAGAGCTGGATGTATATACGGAGCAAGCTTTAGATGTATTTCCAAACCAAATCAAACTGTGGTTATTGAATGCCTACAGTCATCGTAAGATGGAAAATTATGACAATGCGCTTGATGCATTAGAGCAAGCTGAATTTATGGCTTTTGATAATGAGGCTATCAAACAAGAAATAGCAGCTCAAAGAGGCGCTATTTATTTTGAAAAAGGGGATAAAAAAATGGCAATGGAGATGTTTGATGATGCCATCAAAGAAATGCCGCAAAACTATATCATACACTGCCGCAAAAGTATTTTCCTGGCAAGAGGCGGACATCATGACAAAGCCATTCAGCAGTTGGAAGATATAGCTAAGATGGAAAGAGGGAAGGAGGTAGCTACCGCAACTATGGGTGTTGTGTATTACCATTCAGAACAAAAAGATAAAGCGAGATCTCACTTTGAAAATATTGACCTTATTGCCGGACAATCAGATATATTTAGTCACGTGAAAGCACTAATGGATGATGATGTGAATAAGGCTCAATTACTGGACTTTTGGCTGGAGTTTTTAGAGAATATCGTTGTGTCCTCATAACCCGCTTGTATGCACTCTAAAATAAAATCGGTATACATCTTCTTCTTATCCCAATTAAATCAATAACTGCTATCTCAGATGAACACATTCTTTTTTCGATCCACACAAAAGGTATTTTTTCTTCCCATATTTTTATTGGGTATGATACTAGCTGCCGGTTGCTCCAGCACAAAGAGAGCCACCTCCGCAGAAAAAGCAGATGATAAAGCAGAAAGTCTCAATGAAAGCGTATTGATGTCAGGACTTATGGAAAAGATAATTGATGAGGACTGGTTACAAGCTCGTGCACGGGTCTCAGCAGACCTCAACGGCGATAAATACGACGTCACTGCCAATATCTACTATCAAAAAAATGAAGTCATTATGGTGTCGGCCAGAATGTTGGGATTTGAATTGGCGAGGTTGTTTATCACGCCGGATAGCGCACTGATACTAAGCAGACTCGATCGCACCTACTTATCCTATGACATGGATCAACTGGGAAGGTTAGTGGGATTCCCTGTGGACATGTCTATTGTAGAAAATATGCTGCTGGGAAACCCGTATCTCGGAGATGACATCCAATGGCGAGCAGGTGAATCCGGAGAAAAAGTAAGATTGCAAACAGCCAAAGGGAGCATAGTCGCAGAAAATCAGATAGACTTACCCGATTTTAAGTTGTCGAGAGCAATATTTCAGGATCGTGAGAACCAACGGACATTAAATTCTTTATTTTCTCAGTATCAACCATATAAAGATAATAACTTTTTTTCATATTTTCGCACTTATGAACTGAATTCCGCAGCGGATGGCGATATGTATCTCGAGATTAGGTTTACTAGCATTGAATGGGACAAACCCTTCAATGTGGACATTTCCATACCTCCAAGGTATAGTAAGATGTTTTAGTCTGGCGTGTGTCATCACATTAAGTATATGTGTGCATGCCCAGGATCGGAATGCTCTGGAAGCACAAAGAAATCGCTTGCTGGAAGATATCAAGCAAACCAATCTACAGATAGCAAAAACAGAAAAAACAAAGGCCAATGAATTGAAGCGGTTTGAGCTCATCAAAAGTCAAGTCAATCAAAGAGAAGAATTACTTAAGAATATCCAATCTGATATCCTCTCTGTCAATCGCCAAATTGAAGTCAATCGTCAGGAGATCAAGACACTTAAAGATGATATACAAGCTCTGACGGATGAGTATAGTCTTATCTTACGGAAGTCTTACAAAATACAGCTTGGGACAGACCCCATGCTCCTCATCTTATCATCTGATAATGTTAACCAGGCCTTTCAAAGATGGCTCTATATCAATCAGATAAAAAAGATGCGAGGTGAACAGCTAGCCACTATCCAAACTAAGCAAATCAGCCTTGAAGAGAAAGTAAAGCAACTGGCGAATTACCAATCAGAGCAAAAAAAGCTCCTCGAGCAAGAGGTACAGCAGAAGGAATCTTTATTATCTGAGCTTGAGCAAAAGGAGTCCCTATTGAATCGGCTAAAAGAGGATGAGAATTACTTAAAGTCTCAGCTTAGAAACCAGCAGAAGAAGCAAAGAGAGTTGCAGAATGCCATTCAAAAGATAATAGCAGAAGAAATAGAAAGACAAAAAAGAGAGGCAGAGGAAAGAGCGCGTAGGGAAGCGGCATCTAAGCCAAAAGAAGATGGTAAAGCGCCGGAAAAGGAAGCAAGGCCTGAGAGGAAGTTAAGGCCTGAATTGCCCTCAACGCCTCAGATGGCTGCCCTTAGCAAAAGCTTTGATCAAAATAAAGGTAAATTGCCCTGGCCGGTTGACAAAGGGGTGATCAGCAAAAGATTTGGCACACAAGCGCACTCTGTATTGAATAATGTTTCCATATCCAATAATGGCATAGATATCAGGACTGATCATAATGTCCCTGTCAAGGCAGTATTCGATGGCGTGGTTGTTGGTAAGAAATTTATACCCGGCCAACATTACTTAGTCCTAGTCCGACACGGAAAATTCTACACGATATATGCTAATGTGACCAATGTAGTAGTCCGTGAAGGACAAGAGATATCGACCGGAGACACAATTGGTTATTCACCGACGGATGATGATGCTTACTCCGAGATTCACTTTGAACTATGGAAAGAAACTGTCAAGCAAAATCCTGCGGACTGGCTTAGGAAATAGCTGTTGTGACGAATCCAGTGCTTTTCAATTATTCAAATAGTTTGTCGTACTGATTTTTGTGATTTGGAGCCCTCTGAGGTTTTTTAATGGGGGCATCGATATCCAGAATATTAGAATCATCTTCAGCTTGTAAGAGAAGCGTTTCTTTTTCTGAGCCCAGTATAAGAGACGCCCCTTCTTTTTCCCATCTTTCTAGCATAGCTAGCCCTTCCTCCTCGAATACGCCATTTTGTAAGTCGACACTACTCATGAAATTAGCACTCATTTCCATAAATCTTTCCATCTCGCCAACTTTCTGACTGACGTCATCTGCTATAGCTTCTAGGGCCATATCAAACATGTAGCGTTGATCTTTGTCGCCAGAAATGATATTCATGGCTGATTTCATAGCAGAATGCGATGCATGTATGGCTTTTCGCTCTTGCTCCTTGACCTGAACCTGATCCTGTATGTCCTCCAATAATATCTCTGAGTTTTCATACATCTTTGTAAGGACCCTATACATAACTTCCATTCGCTTGTAAAGGTCCTCCAGTCTCATGTTTGAATCCTTGAGACGTCCAGCTCGACGGCTTTTCAAGATCATCATGTTTTGCTTATTGGTGTCCCTTGCCTTTGAAGCCAGTGATAAGTTGTTTTGAATTTCTCTTTGGTTGTTAAGAATGATTTCTTTGAGCCTATGCATTTGGCCTCTTAACTTTGCAATTTGCTGGTTCATTTTTGTCAAATTCTTTTTCAAGTCATCGACGTAGCTTTTTAAAATGCCAATGGGATCTATCTGTACGAATAGGCCTGTGATCCATCTCATGACACTTTTGTAACCATACCAGACTAAGTTTCTGACTTTTGGATCAAAGACCATGTACAAAAGGGCACCTAATGCAATAAGTAACCCACTTAGGTACAGCAGATTTTGAGTGATGACAATAAGAGGCGGCAATACCGTGTATAATAGAAAACCAACACCAATGGCCAGACCTGCTAATACAATGGCTCCTGTAATGCCCTCAGGGCGTTTCCAAAATGACTTGGGCTTAAATTCTTGAACTTCCATAATAAATACAATTGTACAAATAAAAAATGAATAATGGCGTGTCGATATTTACTTTCGCAATTATCGGTATCCATGCAGATCGTTATTGGCGCATTTTACTTTATTGCTTTGGGCATCACCCCGCTCCTTGTGTCGCGCGGTCGTTACGTTACGTGGCGCGCTATTCGCTTGGCCTCGATTACGCTACCGCTGCATCGAGTCTGTCTCCGCTACCGCTCCGCCACCACTTCACATCACTGATGCGGAGCAGGCGTAAAATACGACATTTTCCAATGTATAACTCGAGTTTAATCTCAAGGATAAATGTATGAAAAGAAAGTTAGAATAAAAACGGTTTTCGACGAGTATATCGTATTTTTAGAGACAGACTCTCTTGAATCCGGTATCCATTAAGGCTAAAAGGAATAAATATTGTCTATAGGTCAAGCTTGATTTTAGGAGTTGGGTTATGAATGAGAAGAGAGTGAACTCATTGTTTTTATCTCGCAAAATGACAAATTTGTATCCCCTATACATGGATAGAATCTATGTGGGTGCACTTTAATTTGTGTTTTATACTACCGTCTTGCATCAGCGCTGTGAAGCTGTGCCGACCAAAGAGAGGCAGTCCGCAGGACCGAACGAATAGTGAGCAGCGTAACATAGCGACCCGTAACGAAGTGAAGGGTGATGCCCAAAGCGATAAAATGAAGTGTTTTTAACCAATGGTTCAATTCCTTTCCCTAATGTTTTACATCGGTAACTATGTATTTCAAAGCTTTAATATAATATTTCTAAGTCAATGTAATGATTATTTGAATGGGTCATTTATTTGGCTTAAAAATTCTATATTTGCCTACGATTTTTCTATCAAAAATGTTGATCATTTTAACTCGCTAATGCATAAATCGGGTTTAAGGACAATGGGCGAATTGATAGTCTGTTTGCGAATAAAACTATTTAAATATGTGTAAAATTCAAGTGTCGTCAGAAATCGGCACACTAAAAAAAGTCATTGTCCACCGACCAGATGCGGGAATT
>SLDF01000151.1 GCA_007125435.1 Saprospiraceae bacterium | reverse complement strand
CGCTTTGGGCATCACCCTCGTCCTGTCGTCCTCGGGTCGCTACGCTCCGGGGCTCGCTGTTCGCTCGGTCCTTCGGACTCACTCGCATTCGCTCTTGACCCACTCCGCATCGCTGATGCATCACCCGAAAAAACAACATTTTGAAATGCACTCTGGAACCTTCCTTTTATTTATTTTATTTTCTACAGAGCAGATATGACATTGATCGCATAGCTGCCAAGTATGATAATAATGACGGCTATAACGCCAATGATAGCACCTATACTAGCAAAATCGCTAGTATCCAACTTGCCCTGAGCATAGGCTATCGTGTTAGGGGCTGTACTTACCGGTAAAGACATGGCCATAGATGCAGCCAATGCAATGCCCAATGCAATTTCTTTAGCAAAAAATGTATTTGTAGCGTCGATAGAAATAGCAAGTGATACACCGATAGGTATCAACAAGTTAGATGTTGCCGTATTGGATATCAAAGTACTCAATATCAATGTGCTTACTACTAATATGCCAAATAGATATGGGCTATTCTGTGGTAAGAGTGATGCTAAGACTTGATCCAGTCCGGTTGTGGTCATACCCTTACCGAGTGCTATCCCTCCGGCGATCAGAAGAAGAATACTCCATTCTAAAGAATTGATATCATTTTTATTGAGCAGTCCCGTAGCAGTGAAAGCTACAGCCGGTATTAATGCTACTACAGCTGTTGGCAATCCATGCAAGTTTTCAGTCAACCATAGACCTATGGTAACAATAAATATGAGAATAACGAACCTTCCCTTACCATCGATTTTCCTTTTTTCCAACTCGATGATATGATCGAGCTTAATGGGTCTGTAATTGCTAAAAATAATTTGATATGTTATGACTAACATGATGATGACTAAAGGTATAGAAATCATCATCCATTCCGGAAAGGATATTGATATACCAACACTATTTAAAAAACCAATGGCCACAGCATTGGGAGGCGAGGCTATTGGCGTGCCCATTCCACCAATATTTGCCGCAAAAGGAACAGCAAGTAATAATCCTTTATGGAAATGTTGTTCATTGGGTATTTGTGCAAACATCGGCACAAGTAAGGTGATCATCATAGTTGCTGTAGCAGTATTACTCATCCACATAGAGAAGAATGCTGTGATCAACATCATACCCAGCATGACTTTAGCCGGTGTTCTGCCAAATAGCCGAAGAACATATGCCGCCAGTGAAGCATCGACTCCACGCTTGACTGCAGCTTTAGCTAAAATGAAGCCACCAAAGAACAATACTATAATTGGATCAGCTAAGGGTTCTAAAAAATATGTAAATCCAGGCGACTCTCTATCTTCAAATCCCAATAGTTTCCATTCTCCCGGATTGGATAGTAATAAAACTTCAAGACCAATAATTAATATAGCTGTTGCAAACAAAGGTAGTGCTTCAGTAACCCAAAGCAAACACGCCAGTGTAAAAATACCTGCCATCCATGACACTTCCCTACTATAATCAGTCGATGTCATAAAGTGATACACAACATAACCGGAAATTATAAGACATGTCAAAAAGACACTCAGGATCTTTGTGTTTACAGGTGGGTTAACCGCTGAGTCTTTATCATATCCATATATGATATCAAGACCTTCTTCCAGTTTTCTAGTCGGCCATGTACCTATGAAAAATGCCCCTTTTGCTATCTTCTTAGCATTAGTATTAAATACGTTCCCAATCTTTCGCAGCCTTGAGGATTCTTTGTCTTTATTGTCTTCACTTTCCATTATAGGGCATTAATTCTAAACTAACTGTATTTTCTTAGCGCAGATAAAGTTTGTAAGAATGATTAAACATAGGATAATCTAAAAGAAATAACCTATTCAAAGATAAAAACCAGGAGGTGAAATAGCAAGGTTAGTAAGCATATTTTCAGGACTCATGTTGATTAATCCTTTCGATTAAAGTATCATAATCTGGATACATTTTTATCAACTGATCTGACGAAAATAACATATAATCTTCAAAATCAAAGCCCGGTGACACAAAGCAACTTACAAAGGTGTAGCTGCTTTTATCCTTGAGTTCTGCTCCAAAAATTGTTCCCCCGGGTATGAGGCATTGCGGTTGAGTATTTGTACAGGATGGTCCTAGCTCTATGTATGAATACCCTTCATTTTCTATAAACATGTGAAGAATAAGCTCACTACCTTCATGAAAACACCACAGTTCATCTGATTTTAATCGGTGAAAACTACTTGTATCATTACCATCTAGCAAATAGATTATACCTGTAGAAAGAGGCCTGATAGACTGATCAACTTTAATCGTTCTTTTATTTTCATAAGTGCGACTATAGTAGCCGCCTTCAATATGTCTTATGAGGTTGTGATGCGCTATTAAGTATTCACTTCTTTTGTTCAACTTCATTATTTACCTGACTTAGGTTCTTCTATTATCGCAAAGGTAGTCCTACGGTTAATTTGGTGCTCATCCTCAGTGCATTCTTCACAGATACAATCAATAGCGGGCTGAGACTCACCAAACCCCCTGGCTATTAACCTGTCTGAGCGAATTCCGTTCTTTATCAAATAGTTAACTACTGATTCAGCTCTTCTTTGACTTAATGTCTGGTTGTATTCTTCTGTACCTCTACAGTCTGTATGTGAAGCGATTTGAATTAAAAGATCTTGGTTAATAGATAAAAGTTCAGTTAACTCATCCAGTGTAGGCTCAGCGTCAGCTCTAATTTCCCAACGGTCAAAATCATAATAGATATTTTCTAAGACAATCTCTTTGTCGTAGTAAATTTTTTCCATGAGTATACGTGACTGAATTGTTGTATCAGACTTCAATTGAGCCAATAATCCTTCAGTCGTAACTTTTGACCGGTTAGAAATGTAGCCATCTTTTCTACCAATAAACTCATATCGCTTATCCGATTCAAGTTTCATGGATAACTGTCCAAATTCATTGGATGTCTTAGTATCCATCAGGCTGCCATTTACGAAAACTTCAATCGACACATCAGGAAGAGGTTTCCTAAATCTAACGGGACTATTAGGGTCATCTGGAATTTCAAACTCTTTTTCCTGACTTATAAGATTAAGCGTAATATTGTACAACTCATCTTCGTCATCTTCTCCCCCGGCAAGCAAATCTTCTGAAGGCTTTTCCTTTATATACTTATAAATATCATCTTTGCCCATGCCTCCCTTTCGTGATGATGTAAAATAACCTACTTCATCTTGATTGTCTTCCAGTTTAGCATGATAGTCTACTACAAAGCCAAAATCATCTGCACCGGAGTTGATAGGAGGTCTCAAGTTCAATGGAGGTTGCCACTCGCGATTTTCATCTAGATAGGTCTTGAATATGTCAAAACCACCCATACTGTTAGGATTATTAGAAGCGTAGTACAATGTATCCCCATAAATAAAAGGTGATATTTCGTCAGATGAAGTATTTATCCGGTTTGAAAGAGGAATGGGTTCTTGCCAAATACCGTTGGAATACTCAGAAACATAAATATCATAACCCCCTCTATTGTTGGGAATATTTGCTGAAAAGAACATAAGTCTACCATCATCAGACAAAGATGGGTAACTGTAGTTTATTTCTTGAAGTGTAGGCTCAAATTCAATGGGCTCTGACCATATATTTCGCTCTCTATAGACATAGTAAATCCTACAATATCGATCAAAGGTTTTACCCTGATCACAGCGCACAAAAGCCGCTTTAGTTCCATCCCTACTTGCCACAAAATTACCCTCATTATCAGAAGTGATAAAGACAGGATCAAATAGCTCTACAGTCTCACTGTACATATCGGCTTTGAATAAGGTAGAAAATTTTTCATTAGTCCACTTATACCGGTCTGTACCATAACTTTGAGGACGATCACTTGTAAAAACAATTTCACCAAATCTGTATGGAAAAGGCGAATAGTCCATTTGAGGAGAATTGATTCCTAAGGTTTGTATCTTATAAGGTCGACTATCAACATCTTCAAGCCATTTCTGAGCAATTTCGCACATATTGGATTCTCCTCTGTATCGTCTTGCATCGCCTACCTGGTCACCGGCTCTTTTATAGGCTCTTGCAGCCTCCTCATACCTTTCCTCTCTTTTTAGAGCTCTTGCTAATGCAATTGTTGCATCCGGTCCGAAACCATCCTTCATGGATTGACCAAACCACCTTACGCTATTTGGATTATCATTGATGCGCTGATATGACATACCAATATAATAGGCTATCGTTGCCCTGGCAGCCTGATCACTTGTTGATTCGTACTCTTCTTGCAACATCTCTGCTGCTATAGCATATTGCTTCCTATCATAGGCCGTCTTTCCATCTCTGATCTTCTCAGTGAATGAACAAGATGCCACTATAGATAAGAGGGCAATCAAGAAACTTATTAGTGATAAATGCTTTAACATCTGTTCTATTAACGAACGACTATTGTATTTGAGTTGTAAAATAGGTTAAATATCTTTTAAAAAAAAATCTCTGAATAAGCATAACGCCTATTCAGAGATTTTATCATTCTTAAAGTTGCTATTCTATTTAGACACTAGCTTTTGCTTTAGCTGCCTTAGCCCCTTCCGGTGTTCTAGCGTCTAAGTCACCACTTAGATCATACATAATAGGTGTTGCAACGAAGATGGATGAATATGTACCTACGATTACACCAATCAATAATGCAAAAGCAAAACCTTTGATACTAGATCCACCAAAAACAAATAGAATTGCAACCACCAACAAAGTTGTAAATGATGTTATCACAGTTCTATTCAATGTTTTATTCAATGCTAAATTTACAACGCTCTTACTGTCTTTAGTTGCATATGTATTTAAAAACTCTCTGATTCTATCAAATACGATTACCGTATCATTCATTGAGTAACCAATTACTGTTAATATAGCAGCAATAAAAGCTTGATCTATCTCCATACTAAACGGTAAAACACCATGGAATATAGAGAAAACAGCTAGAACAATCAAAGTATCATGCAATAGTGCTGCCATCGAACCAACAGAATACTGCCATCTTGAGAATCTTACCAATATATACACAAATATAAATAGCAATGCAAACACAGCTGCATACAATGAACTGCTCTTTATATCCTCCGCAATTGTCGGGCCGACTTTTGAAAATGAATTGACATGTGTACTTGATGAAGATGGATCCTTAAAAGCATCGTAGTCTAAGTTACCACCAGCTACAGCGTTGACGCCTTCAAACAGTTTTGCCATCACTCTTTCCTCAGCATCATCTGATGTCTCATTGATTAAGTATGACGTCACTACATTAAAAGTATTTCTGGTATCAACGGCTTTTACGACCGGCTCCATTTCGAATGTCGTCGCCAATTGCTCTCTTAAGTCTTGGGCGTTGATTTCGTTATCATCTACAAATGTAATATTATATGAGTAACCTCCCTTGAAATCCACTCCAAACTCAAAGCCTCTTACAGCAAAAGAAACAATACCTGCCAAAATAATAGCTGCTGATACACCATAATAAGTTTTACGCTTTGACAACCAATCTATATTGACATTATTCAAAATCTTTTCAGATAACCCAGTTGTGAATGACAATTTCTTGCCTTTAGTTACTGTCCAATACTCAATAGCTAATCTGGTGACCAATACAGCTGTAAACAACGTACATAAAATACCAATAATCAATACAACTGCAAAACCCTTAATAGGACCTAGACCAAAGTAAGCCAATACTATCGCCGTAAGCAAGGTTGTAACATTGGCATCAATAATGGCTGAATAAGAATTTTGAAATCCATCAGCAATAGATGCCAACAGACTTTTTCCTTCTGCTAATTCCTCTTTTATCCTTTCAAATATAATCACATTGGCATCGACAGCCATACCTATAGTCAATACAATACCCGCAATACCAGGCAAAGTAAGTACTGTTCCGTAAGACGCTAAGACACCAAATATGAAAAACAGATTGGATAATAAAGCGATTATTGAAATAATACCACCGGTACTATAATACAATATCATAAACCCTAACAATAAAGCAAATCCAATTGCCAATGAGTTGACGGACCTTCTGATATTTTCTGCACCTAATGAAGGTCCTACTAATGACTCTTGAATGATGGTCGTTTTAGCTGGCAACTTACCTACTTGTAATATATTAGCAAGGTCTTTTGCCTCTTGCATAGTAAAATCACCGGTTATCTGAGAGTTACCCGAAGGAATGGGTTGGTTAACTCTTGGAGCAGATACCACTTCGTCATCTAATATGATGGCAATTTCTCTGTTGTTATCTTGAGATGCTCTGGTCGTCATATCATTCCATATCCTTGCTCCGGCATTATCCATAGACAAAGACACTGTGATCTGATTACTCATTGGATCAGGTTGAGCAGAGGCATTTGTTATCCTGTCTCCCTCTAATCCTGCTCCGGCTCCTCCCCTTCTTGATTTTACAGCATAAAGCTCATATCTATTTTCATATTCGCCAGTCTCTGGGTTTTTAGAAGGTTTTGCAGCCCATCTAAAGTGCAGATCATTAGGAAATAACCTTCTGATCTCTGGCTTTTCAAGGTATTCACTGATAATTCTTTTTTTGTTCTTTTCAGCAAAACCCATCACAGAAAGCGGAGCCAACATACCCATCTCAGATGGACTGTTTAGTGTGAGCTGCGATAATAAAGGACCACCAGCAGAAAATGGATCCATCTCTATGGGAACTTCAGTTACCTCTAATACAGAATCTATAGGATTGCCTAAGCTATCAGTAACATAAGTATAAGAAGAGTCTAATCTAACCCTTGGTTCGTCAATATCAGATGTATCACCCTCTATCATTCTTTCTAATAAGCGATCTGCTTCTGCAAATGCGTTTGCTATACCCTGATCACTGATTCGATACACATCCCAAAATTCCAATTTAGCACTTGCTGATAAAAACCTCCGTGCTCTCTCAGGATTATCGACACCGGGTAATTCTACGATGATGATATCTCTATTTTCGTCCAAAGAGACATTGGGCTGTGTTACACCAAATTTATCTATACGGTCTTTTAACCGTTTATAAGTTAAATCAACAGTTTCATTGGCCAATCTCCTTAGGACTCTAATGACATCTGCATTTGAGCTTTCATAGTTGATATCTTCCTTCAATGTAGCATTTCGTATGAAGATATTGGCCAGTGGAGCAGCATTCTCGAGCTTATTATACTCTTCACCAAATAAGGTTATAAAGTCTGTTGAAGATGTGCGTTGACGCTCAGTAGCGGATTCCATAGCAGCATTAAAGTCAGCATTCCTGCTGTTCTCAGATAATGTCTGTAGAAATTCTCTTAAATCCACTTGTAGGACAACACTCATTCCTCCTTTTAAGTCTAACCCTAAGGCCAGCTGCTGGCGTTTTAAGTCCTCATAAGTATAATCCTTAATCAGCGGAATTCTAAATATGACTTCACTACTGATAGAATCCAGATAGGCTGTTCTTGCCTCTCTCTTTACAAACTCAATATCTGAAGGTCCTTCATACTGTTCAGCTACCGTCATAGCATACTGATCAGCTTTTCTCTCCTCTACAGTTGTAGGATAAATAAAGAAATATTGTACCGCACATACGATAATCAATATCACTAAAAAGAATTTAACAATGTTTTTTCCTTGCATTTTCGACTGCTTTTATTAATCGTCTTTGAAAAAGTGGTGCAAATATACGTTTTTTGCTATATGTGACCCTTTTATGATCGATTTTATTACTAGAGTTGAATAATTAATATTCTTACACTGTGCCTTTGACTATATGTCTACAAGCCACTAAAGATGCCTATATGTTTACTTATCAATACTTTAAGTTCCTGTGAGTAGCCTCTGGACATGACGTCTGACCTTTCATTAATGGCATTAAAATAGCACTTTCAAAACATGAATTTAAAGGAAAGGTAGCTAGTGGGCGGTTAGCAGGTGCTCTGCCAATTGACGGCCACTTCGTAAGGCGCCGTTAATTGAGCCTTGCAGCATGTAATCCCCACAAACGTAAAGTCCATCTGCCAATTTAGCTGTCTTTATATCGAGGTCATAAGAGACCTTAGCTTGATTCGGTAATGCGTGTTCTATGTCATAGGATTTAATAAACTTCCACTCATTCGTCACGGACGCTGGTATCCAGGGAGATATATCCTGCTTGACTGCCTCTATTATTTTATCTTTTTCCATATTTTGACTTCGTAGGCTCAAAGAAAAAAGTGATTGTCCTGATGGCGCATAGTCCTTACTCACATTTGTCATGACAGCCATATTATTGACTATTCTGTCTTCATGAGAAAACAGACCTATCAATCCCTCTTTATAAGGTGCCCTTTCTGAAGAGAAATATAAACATGTAGTACTGGCAGCCGGCAATTTATCAGGGAGTTTGCCAGATTTACCTAAAAAAGTAGGATTCTCCGTGGCAATAATTACACCTTCTCTTGCTTTGTATTGTGTGCCATCTTTTGTATTTGCAGTAAGTCCATCAATAGAGACACATTTTACCTGCGTTTTAATAGAACCTTCTGGAAGTTGACTTGCAATTTGTTTAGGTATCTCTTCCATACCCATTGCCGGTATAGTTCCACTTCCTTTTTTAAACATTTTAAGGACAAAGTCAAACATCCTACGACTGGTTCTCAGGTTAGATTCCAAAAATATACCAGCATAAAAAGGCTGTAAAAAATAATTAACCATATCATCACTAAACCCATACTCTTTTAACACCTCAAGAGTTGTTCTATTTTCTTTCTTGAAAATGCTACGATTTCTTGACTTAGCCAGTCGCCTTGATAAGGCATACAGGTTAAGTTTGTCGCTGAGATCTCCCACTCTGGAGCCCAGCGAAGAAAATAAGTACTTAGGATGTTTTAGTGGATCCACAAAGACATCAATGGTCCCGTCAGGCAAAAATAATTTTGCACCACTTGTGAATTTCTTAAGTTTAAGTGCTTTATAATCTAGCACCTGCTTGCCTTCAGGGTAGGCATCAAGATATACCTGAAAACCACGATCAAGCCTAAAGCCATCAACCATATCAGTCTTCATACGTCCACCAATTCTGGAAGTGGCTTCCAAAATTAATACGCGCTTCCCCCCTCTATTTAAATGTAAGGCTGCACTCAATCCGCTTATTCCGCCTCCAATTATGATATAATCCACCATTTGCAGTTCCGTTTTAATGCTGGAAAATTACAAAAAATATTTATCTTTTCTTTTTTAGCGTGCCCCTCCCATCACAAAGGATTGTGAAGGGAGGGTCGGGCTATCCGCTTGTATTCACAGGTCTGCCATAGAGTGTCGCTGCTGTTTTGAGTGGCTTTTATTTTTAGTGACTGTGCAAAAGAATATTCTTAGGTAAGGTTTTAATCACAATTTAGGTCGACGATTAGCCAGAGACGGCTATAATTTTATTGGCAGATGTACAGGGTATTCTAAGTATTGGATTCAAATCAAGGTTTAGTCGATGCTGAGCCGAGGGCGGCTCAGTTCCTTCGTTATCGGCTTGACGTTTAGTCAACCCGATTGCTTCGCACCACTCAGTCACCCTCACGCAGTT
>SLDF01000390.1 GCA_007125435.1 Saprospiraceae bacterium | reverse complement strand
TAAGCAATCGCCTTAGCAATCCACAATCAGAAATGTAA
This sequence comes from Saprospiraceae bacterium, assembly GCA_007125435.1. GTDB lineage: Bacteria > Bacteroidota > Bacteroidia > Chitinophagales > Saprospiraceae > SLDF01. Next base: position 9,523 of record SLDF01000390.1, on the reverse strand, counting down.
AATAGATATCAAAAGGACCAAGGCGAGTTTTAGCAGCGAGCGGTGAGCTCTTGTGTTTTAGCTTCAGAATCACAGCGGCGGGGTTTTTTGTTTCTTTTTTGACCTGGAGCAAAAAAGAAAAGGCTAATAGATTATATAAAACCATGGACAGATCAACTATAGGTATCCTGCCACATGTATGTATTTCTCACATGTTCTTATCAAGAAAAAAGGCTATAAACCGATTATCCTATTATTGACCCATAGAATTTTTATGTGTTAGTCCCCAGAAAAAAGAAGTGATCCTTTCTATCACTATATAGCCCACTCACTAGATGAATTACTCTCTACCTTATCAAGTATATACTTCTATTACCAATACTAATTCTTGGTACTATTGACTCTTCACTTTGCTGTCTGTTTGCAAAAGTTTCAACGTTAAAACGGGTTTTATTTATCATCATTTATTTACCTTTGGCATCGGTCATTTCTGAGCCCGAAGTATTCACTGGAAAACTATTGTGGATTCAAGCCTTCAACGTTAATTTGAACCATAGTTTTGGAATGGATAGCTGAAATCGGGTGAAAGGATTTGAAGATGAAGATTTTTGATGCTTTTGCTGGTGTAGTTTTATCTGAGCAGTATCCTGTCTTTTTTCTTAACAAATCCGGAGATACCAAACCTACACACTATCTAGTGTAATATATGAATACAGGCAAATCGAATTACCCGATCATAGAAGATGTCAATCATGACTTCACCTACCTTCATTCAGAAGAAAAAAGGGGTATTTATGCCATTTTGCCGGCAGACTATTATAGAGAAACTTCTAAGCGTTATCCGGTATTCTATATGCATGATGCACAAAATCTTTTTGATCCGGCACCTTTTGGTTCGTGGCAGGTTGATAAAGCCCTTGAAGTTTTTAAAAATAATGGAGTAGGAGATATAATAGTCATAGCTATAGATCATGCCAGCGAGCATCGAATATCAGAATTCATGCCGTATCAAAGTAAACTGGCAGAAGTACACCGAGGGAGGACATACTCAGAGTTTGTCAGTATTGAACTCAAACAATATATCGACAAGAACTATAGAACCCTGCCCGGCAGAGAGCATACAGGTATGGGAGGAAGCTCTATGGGAGGTTTGATTACTATATATGCCGGCATTATGTTTTCTCACGCTTATAGCAAGTTAATGGTGTTTTCTCCTTCTCTGTGGGCGGCACCAAAGATATATTTTGATGCGCCGAAATATCTGGCACCATCAAAACAAAAAATGTATCTCTATGCCGGCGGACGAGAGAGTAAGTACATGATCAATAATATTAATAGATTTAAAGATTGTATGGTGAGCGACCCCCAGAGAAGTAAGGGTCTAAACCTGAAAGTAGTCATTGACCCGGATGGTCAACACAATGAATGGCGCTGGGCCATGGAGTTTCCCAAAGCGCTTCAATGGTTATTTTTTGAAAATAAAGGACATGAGGATAGAAATAAATAGTATCGCACAAGAGGGCCTTCGCATAGTTCCCTTTTTTAAAAAGAATGATGAGATTATTATACCTAATAGCGGAAAGGTGGGGAGTGACAGTGTCGTTAGTTTACTTCAAAATATTGACAAAGACGGACACGTCTTTTTGACTGTCAATGACGATATGTATGCTTTCCTTAATTTGGGTAGTAAGCCCGACTTTTCTTCTATCTTGAAAACAGTCAGGAAGTTTTTTAAAGCCAATGCAAAACGAATCGGTAAAGAGTGTAATGTGTTGCTTGACTTTATGCCGGATATTTCCCTGCCAATTTCTTGGTTGGAGGCTATCGCCAATGGTATAAGATGGTCAGACTATCGAATAAAGGACGACAATAAAGATAAAGTGAGACCAGAAAAGGTCAATCTGGTGTTAAAAGAAAATAGCGAAAATAGGGCAGCAATAGAAAGAGGGTCAACTATAGCCGAATGTCAGATCAAGGCCTGTAAGTATGTGAATGCACCAGCCAACTTTAAAACCCCTGAATATCTAGCCAATGAAACCTTAAAAGCACAATCACTCTCTAATTTTAGTGTGAAAGTGCTGGATAAAAGTGAAATAGAAAAAGAAGGTCTATGGGCTCTGGAGGCTGTAGGTCGAGCCAGTGTACACGAACCGCGATTTATCATTATCGAATACACACCTCAAGTATACAAGCACACGATTGGTCTGGTAGGAAAGGGCATTACATTTGATACGGGCGGTATCTCCATAAAGCCATCAAATAACCTTCACTTTATGAAGTGCGATATGGGCGGAGCGGCTGCTGTACTTTGTGGGATTGAAGCCATTGCCAGATTACAATTGTCGATAAGGGCTATTGCAATAGTGCCATGTGCAGAAAACGCTGTTTCCGGGAATGCATTTAGACCTGGAGATATCATTTCATCTTATTCCGGCAAGTCAATTGAAATCATTGATACAGACGCAGAAGGCAGATTGATCTTGGCGGATGGCCTGGCGTACATTAATAAGCATTATAGCCCCGATACTCTCATAGACCTGGCGACATTAACAGGTAGCTCTGTAGCGACATTGGGATATGAAGCAGCGGCTCTTTTCTCAAATAATGATGAGTTGGTCAATTTAATCCGTTCTACAGGGCACGAGTATGGTGAGAAAGTATGGCAGTTACCACTATGGGATGATTACAAGGGTGACTTAGACTCAGATGTAGCCGATGTAAGAAACTTTAGTGGAAAGCCAATTGCAGGTGCTATAACAGCTGCTAAATTCTTGGAATACTTTACAGAGAAGCATCCAAGATGGGCACATTTAGACATAGCCGGCGTGGCTTTTAACGATACTGAGTTTGGCAAAATGAAGAATGCTACAGGCTACGGCGTCAGATTACTCGTTGAATTAGCACAGCGTTTAAGCGCGTAGATGTTTTTTAATGATGTTATAAGGACGATCCTTCTCTTCTCCTTATCATTGAAAAACGAAGTAGATTTATAGGAATTGATGTCCAAAGTGAGAAAATGAAATGCACTCTCTTGGTTTAGGGGTATTTCTAAATGTCGTTTTTTCTGGTCTTGCATCAGCGATGTGAAAGGGTGGCGACGCAGGAGCCAGACTCTGCGCAGCGATAGCGGAGTAGAGGCCGACTGTTCAGGGAGCCCTGTAACGTAGCGACCCGCAACGAAGTGAAGGGTGATGCCCAAAGCGACAAAATAAAAAGTACCCAAGGGGAAAATGAAGTCATCGTATATACCTGTCATCACCTACCTGAAACGACAATTATCGTCATATACGTGTAAGAAACACAATAAGACCAAATGTATCTCCCTTAATTCTCGTAGTATTCATTATATTTACAGATACAAGCATTAACTCTCATTTTTATAATATAAACAACCGGTGCGTTAGATTTTAAGCCGTAATAGAAATCGCTAATGCATAATGCGGGTTAAAACTCTAATACGGATCTAATCTAGATACAATACGGGCTAGTGCATATTATAACAACAAACCGCAATATTATGAGCTATAGAATAGCACTTCTTTTATTACTATTTCCACTTATTCTGACGAGTCAGATTATAACTACCGATCCGGCGTTTCCAACTGAGAACAACCCTGTGACTATTATTTTCGATGCTACTGGTACAGCACTTGAAAATATCAACGGTGATGTATACGCCCATACAGGTGTCATCATAAATGAAGAGGATATGTCAGGCGGCAATTGGCGATATGTCATAGCACCATGGCCTTCAAACCCCAACGATAATATAGATAAAGCCAGGCTGACCAATGTCGGAGGTGAAATATGGGAATTGCATATAGAGGATATAAGAGAATTCTACAATATACCTCCATCTGTAGAGAAGGTATATCAGCTTGCTCTTGTCTTCAGAAACGCTGCTGGAAGCCAGCAAACATCAGATCTATTCGTAGACTTATTTGACGAAGTCATAAATGTGCGCTTCACCTCTCCTCAAGTGAGCTCAGGCTCTCCTGCGATATATAGCCTTGGAGATGAGCTTCTTGTCAGAGCTGTGGCTAATTCTCCGACTTCAGATATTGACTCAATAGTCCTATTTGAAGATGAGACGAGGCTATTCGCGGCTGTTGATTCAGACACTTTAGAGTTTGATTATACTATTGAAGATAGAGGTAGAAAAGACTTCGTAGTGAGGGCATATGCCGGAGACGAAACAGCTGAGGAGTTCCTTTACATCATTGTTAATCCCGATCTGGTCGATGCGCCTATTCCGGCAGATATTATTGATGGGATTAATTATAACCCTTCTGACCCGACTGAAGTCACACTTTCCATATTTGCACCGCACAAGTCGTTTATTTATGTCATTGGAGATTTCAACGATTGGGAGCTTAGTGATGCGTATTTTATGAATCGAGATTTTCAAAGAGAAGATAGTGTCCGATATTGGATCACGATCACAGGGCTAGAGCCGGGTAAAGAATACGGCTTTCAGTATCTTGTAGATGGTGAAATTCCCATAGCCGACTTCTATGCGGAAAAGGTATTGGACCCATGGCATGACTCTGAAATTATCAGCAGGGGCGTTTATCCCGGACTGATGGAGTATCCACATGGTAAGACAGATCACTATGTATCTGTATTACAGACAGGTCAGCAGCCTTATCAATGGGAGGTAGAATCATTTGACCCTCCGGAGGTGGATGACCTGGTCATATATGAGCTGCTGATTAGGGACTTTATCGGTGCCCATGACTACGCAACATTGATCGATACACTTGATTATTTACAGGAGCTTGGCATTAATGCTATAGAGCTCATGCCTATTAACCAATTTGAAGGTAACCTAAGCTGGGGGTACAATCCCGCTATGTTTTTTGCACCGGATAAGTTTTATGGCCCCAGGAATGATCTAAAGCGCTTTGTAGATGAAGCCCATAAGAGGGGTATGGCAGTCATTCTAGATATGGTATGGAATCATAGTTTTGGACTGAGCCCTATGTTGCGCATGTACTTCGATGCAGACAACAATAGGCCGGCTGATGAAAACCCATGGTATCACGATCAAATCTTTACCAACCCCGGCATGAGGTTTGGCTACAAATTTAATCACGGCAGCAAGCCATTCCAGGAGTTTATGAAGCGTGCCAATATCTACTGGATCGAAGAATACAAGATAGATGGATATCGATTTGACCTTACGAAGGGTTTTACCACACGGCTAAAAGGGAACAATGACCCCTGGGCTAGTCTGTATGATCAGGAGCGAGTCGATAATTTGGTCCGAGTGGCTAATGAAATCCACGAAGTCAACCCTAAGGCTTATGTGATTTTAGAGCATCTTGCAGACAATTCAGAAGAAACAGTGTTGGCCAATAACAATATGCTGCTCTGGGGCAATCTCAACTTTCAATACAATGAGGCCACTATGGGCTATCCATCAGATCTGACCTGGGGCGTTTATAGAGAAAGAAACTGGAATGATCCACATCTCATTACCTACATGGAAAGCCACGATGAAGAACGGCTCATGTTTAGAAATCTAGAGTTTGGCAATAGCGCTAATGACTACGATGTCCGAAACCTGCCCACTGCCTTAGAAAGAGTCGCTCTGGCATCCGCCTTTTTCTATACGATTCCGGGCCCTAAAATGCTCTGGCAATTTGGCGAGCTAGGGTATGACTATTCCATTAATCACTGCCCCAATGGCACTATTAATCCCAGCTGTAGGGTAGATCCTAAGCCTATTAGATGGGATTATTTTCAAGATGAAGATAGAAGACGCCTCTATAATATGACCAGTGACCTCATTTACCTTAAAACAAACTATGACGTATTTAAAACAAGAGACTTTGACTACAGGCTCAATACAGTAGTGAAGCGAGTCAGGCTTAGGGGCGACGATATGCAAGTAGTGGCTCTAGGTAACTTTAGAGTCGTAGATAGTCAGATCAGGGCAGAGTTTTATAAGCCGGGCAAATGGTATGACTACATATCGGGTGATAGCCTTATGGTAGAAGATACGGCCATGATCGTGCCACTTAAAGCAGGAGAGTTTAGGGTGTATTTAGACCGCAGAATTGACCGACCGAGCGGAGACTTTTCAACATCGGTGCTGCCGGATATTCCGGATCATCAATTGCCGTTGGAGCTGTTTCCTAATCCGTCTTCTGAGCGCGTCATTAATATAGCAGGGCATATAGATGGTATGAGTCAATTGGTAGTCACAGACCTACAGGGTCGGACCATATTTCAGGAACGATATTTGCAGCTAGATGGACAAACCAGAATTAACTTGCCTGCTGATATGTCGTCGGGTCTGTATATCATCAGTGTATTTAGCGACAAGGGCAGTGCCACATTTAAATGGGTGTTGGAATGATACTTTTCCTTGCCTGATGTAATGGTTTTTTTGGACTGACTATATGATTGTAAACCCCTACATAGCATGTTATCAAAAGTAAAGTTGTATTGGGAGAGTTTTCTACACTTGTTTTTTCCTGAGTTGTGCGCAGCTTGCATGAGAGAGATTCCGGTAAGTGGCGATGTTCTCTGCGTGTATTGTAATCATGATTTGCCACTTTGTGGATTTCCCAGTCTAACTGACAACTTGGTTCATTGGAGGCTGGCAGGTAGAGCATTGCCTATCTGGGCATCTTCTTACATGTTTTTCAAGGAGGGTAATGTGACTCAAGCCTTACTGCATCAATTAAAGTACAGAGGTAAGCAATACATAGGAGAAGAATTTGGCCGCAGGCATGGCGAATATATCCTCAGTCAATTACCTGCAGAATGGCGGCCGGACTACATCATACCCGTACCTCTGCACCCTAAGCGTCTTCACGAGCGCGGCTTTAATCAAAGTACATGTTATGCCCGGGGACTGAGTGAGGCCATGAGGGTAAAAGTGAGGGAAGATATTTTAGTGCGTAGAAAGTACACAGAGACGCAGACTCGTAAGTCTAAGCAGGATCGAATTAAAAATGTGTCAGACGCTTTTCAGCTGAGAGATGCCGAAGGGTTGACAGGTAAGACCATATTGATAGTGGATGATGTCTTTACTTCCGGTGCTACATTAGAGGCTTGTATCTTACCATTTCACGGTCTGGAGGAGGTAAAAGTATCCATAGCCACTCTGGCCATAGCCGATGATTGGTGATGCCCAAAGCGGTAACATAAAACCCACTATCCAAAATCACTTCAGGTTGTAGATTTTTTCTTCCTTTGGTGCCTTACGGGGGTCGATGCATGAATAGCCAATGGCATCTTTGCCGTATTTTTGGCGGATAGAGTCCATCGCTCGCATGAGATTAATACCTTCCTGGGTGTCCTCGAAGAGTCTTATCTGGTAGGCGCCTCTGACCAGACCACTAAACTTAACGCCGACTAGCCGGATCAGCTGCCTTCGTTCGTACAATTGGTCAAATAGTGTCAGGGCAAGGCGGGCGAGCTCTCTGTCATTAGCCGTGTAGGGGATGGATTTTTGCCGGGTGTACGTATTGAAGTCGGCATATCTGACCTTCACTGTGATGACGGAGCACAGTTTTTGTTCGCTTCTCAGTTCGTATGATAGTTTGTCTGTCAGGTCGGCTAGTAGACCTTTGATGAATTTCAGGTCTAAGGTATCCTCATGCAAGGTGCGCTCTGCACTCATACTCTTTTGTTCGCTGTAGGGCTCGATCGGCGTATGGTCTATGCCATTGGCCTTTTGCCAGAGTACGGAGCCGGACTTGCCAAACTCCCTCTCTAATAACTTAACCGGTATATCACTGAGGGTCTTCACAGTGCGCACCCCCATAAAGCTGAGGCGTTTATAGGTTTCTTTACCTACACCGGGGATTTTTCTGATCGACAGCGGGGCCAGGAATCCTTTTTCTCTACCACTTTCGATTTGTATGCTGCCATTGGGCTTGGCTTCTCCGGTGCCGACTTTAGATACAGTCTTATTTACCGAAAGACCGAAAGAAATGGGCAGTCCCGATTCCTTTATGATCTTTTGCCGCAGCTCTCCAGACCATTTATAGCAGCCAAAGTACCGATCCATACCCGTCAGATCCAGATAAAACTCATCAATCGACGTCTTCTCAAAAATGGGGGCTTCTTCCTTGATGATTTCTGTGATAAGGGATGAGTGCCTGCTGTAGCTATCCATATCTCCCCTCATCACTATGGCGTCCGGGCAGAGCCTTAGCGCCATCTTGACCGGCATGGCCGAATGCACACCAAACTTCCTGGCTTCATAACTGCAAGAGGCAACAACCCCGCGGTTACTCACACCACCAATGATCAATGGCTTCCCCCTCAGCGCACTGTTTTTCAAGCACTCTACTGAGACGAAGAACGAATCAAGATCCATATGAACAATTGCTCTATCGTACATCGACGTCGATTAATACAACAAAAATACGACGAATATATCGACATTTCATAGAAAAGTACTTATTTTTGTGCATAAAGCGGGATGAAAATCCGTGCAAGGACGGGTATTGCACAGACAGACACGGACGATACACAGCGCATCAAGGACAACAACAAAATGTATGACAAAGAAAGAGGTATCACTGGGAGATAATATCAAGCTACTGAGGCATAAGGCCGGGTGGTCACAGCAAGTGCTGGCAGACAGGCTGGACGTAGCAAGATCCACAATAGCAGATTACGAAAGGGGCAAGACAGAGCCCAGCATTCACACCCTGGTAGAGCTATCAAAAGTATTTGGTATCCGCATCGACGACCTGATATGCAAGGATCTGAAGCAAGCCACCTATGAGATCATCCGCAATAAGAATATGAAGGTGCTGGCCATTACCGTGGATAAGGATAAGAAAGAAAACATAGAGCTGGTAGATCGCAAAGCCGAGGCAGGCTACCTGCAGAATGCCCACGACCCTGAGTACATCAGGGAGCTGCCGCGGATATGGTTTCCATCGATTCCGCAAGGTACATTTAGGGGCTTTGAGATACGGGGAGACTCTATGCTGCCCATGGAGCCGGGCACGGTCGTCATCTGCTCATACATAGAGCACTTGTCTGAGGTCAAGGACGACCTCACATATGTCGTCATTACTCAACAAGAAGGTCTGGTGTACAAGCGCGTGAAAGTAAACCGCGAACGGCAGACACTGATTTTATCATCTGACAACACACTGTATGCACCCTATGAGGTTGACTTCGAGGAAGTAAGAGAGCTGTGGCAGTACTATGCCCACCTGAGTTTTTCCGATGCCAAGCTGGTCTTCGATCAAATGCTAGAGGAGAGACTGTCAGACATACATCAGAAAGTGACAGCCATCTATCAAAAGGTCAAGTGAGGCTTTAGTGTAAGGGTAATAAATGTATCGCTTTTTTGGGCATCACCCTCCTCCTATCGTCGTCGGGTCGCTTTTAAGAGTCTGAAAACAGCCATCTTAATGATCCCAAGTCTTGCTCTTTTGAACGATATCTTCGAAAAAAAATACTTACGGAGTCAAGCTACCCTTGATGCCATCTTCAAAGGCTAGACCGCTGCACTGCTTGATAATTTTACTTTATACTTCCTGCTTCATCGGTCGCGTAGCACTTG
>SLDF01000296.1 GCA_007125435.1 Saprospiraceae bacterium | reverse complement strand
TATAAAGTAAAATTATCAAGCAGTGCAGCGGTCTAGCCTTTGAAGATGGCATCAAGGGTAGCCTGACTCCGTAAGTATTTTTTTTCGAAGATATTGCACAAAAGAGCTAGACTTGGGATCATAAAGATGGCTGTTTTCAGACTCTAAAAAGCGACCCGGAACGAAGAGGAGGGTGATGCCCAAAGTAAAAAAATAAAATACACCCGTTTCCTTCTTGAATAGTATCTTTTCTGGAGAACCGGCTTAATTAAGCCATTAATCCTTACCTGCATAGGATGGATATGTAAAAAACCCGCTTTATAAAGTGTTGTCATAGGTAGATTCTCTTCTTTTTCCTATTTTACCGATTAAAAAGATGGTAGTTAGGATTTTAGCATTGGCAAGTATATGGGTAATGAGCTGGGCTACGTGTCTAAAAGGGCAAAGTTACCCTCCTGTATTGAGCTTGAAAGATCAGGCAGAAGTCGTCGATCTCTGGATGGGTGAGCGACTCCGGATGATAATGCCCGGTCTGATGAAGCGTGAAAAAATTGATCTGTGGGTGATCATTTCCAGAGAGTACAATGAAGATCCCGTGATCAAGACCATGCTGCCGGCGACCTGGCTGGCTGCTCGGAGGCGCACGATTTTGGTGCTTCATCACGATGAATTAAAGGACACCATAGAGGCTTATGCTATTGCACGATATGATGTGGGCCAATATTTCAAGAAATCATGGGATCCGGATGAAGAGCCGGATCAGTGGCAGGCCTTAGCCGACCTGATCACATCACTAAAGCCCAAATCCATAGGGATAAATACAAGTGAAAATTTTGGATTAGCTGATGGTTTGGCTCATACAGATTATGTGCACTTCATGAATGTTTTGCCTGATCAATATCGGGACAAGGTTACCTCTGCTGAAAAATTGGCGGTGGGCTGGTTAGAGACCCGGACAAAGTCAGAAGAAATTGCCTATCGTCAGTTGGTAAGATTTGCGCACCAGATCATTGCAGAAGGCTATGCGTCAGTACATCCGGGTATTACGACCACAGATGGTCTGGTGTGGTGGTTTAGGCAGAGGATACAATCATTGGGTTTTGATACCTGGTTTCATCCGACGGTATCTATACAAAGAATGGCTGAGGACAGTGATGGTCAAAGTCGATCATTTGCCTCGCGTCCGGAGACCACGGTCATCATGCCGGGAGATTTGGTACATTGTGATATTGGGATTGTTTACTTGAGGCTGAATACAGATACACAGCAACATGCATATGTACTTCGACCAGGCGAAGAAGAGGCACCGGAAGATCTAAATGACGCACTAGCCATAGGTCATCGCGCTCAGGATTTGCTGACACGCGAATTTAAAACCGGCAAGTCCGGTAATGACATACTGCGTAATGCGCTAGAAGCTTGTCATCAAGCCGGCATCGATGCTACCATCTATACACATCCCCTAGGGTTTCATGGTCATGCTGCGGGACCCATTATTGGGTTATGGGATCAGCAAGGTGGTGTGCCCGGCAAAGGAGATTATTTGCTATATCCCAATACAGCCCATTCGATAGAACTCAATGTGGAAGTGGATATACCTCGATGGGGGAAAGTCAGGATAATGCTGGAAGAAGACGCTTTCTTTGATGGAGAGCAGGTCTACTACCTGAATGGTCGGCAAAAAGTATTTCACCTCATCACACCCGTGGATCATATCAATAAACAATAACTCATCGCCTTCATTGTAGAGGTAGTCTTTTATAAATTATAAGAACATGCTAAGATCAATACTTTTTTTTGGATTCGTCTTGTTGATGTGGTCTTGTGGACCCGATAGGTCTAGTAAGACAGAAATCATGTTTGAAGTATCCTGGGATGCAGATCTGGCTGAGGAAGCACAGCACGGGAGGCTCATGATACTATTATCACAAGACGACAGTGCTGAGCCTAGATTTCAGATACACGATGGTACGCAAACACAAATGGTATTTGGAATAGATGTACACGACTGGAGGCCAGGTGCTCACATAGCGGTTACAGATACTGCCTTTGGCTATCCTATTGAAAAGCTGTCTTCCATTCCTGAGGGGCGCTACCGGGTACAGGCTTTGCTAAATCGATATGAGAAATTTGACTTGTCCACAGGACACACGGTATGGTTGCCTCCGGATAAGGGTGAGGGGCAGCAGTGGAATAGGAAGTCGGGTAACTTCTATAGCGAGCCCCGGTCCATCACCGTCACAAAAGACAATGGTACGCTGTCTATTGTGATGGATAAAAAGATACAACCAATAGAGCCGTCTGAAAACTCTAAGTACATTAAGCATGTCAAAATGACCAGTGAATTACTCACTGAATTTTGGGGACGTCCTGTGGAGTTAGGTGCACATGTACTCCTTCCGGAGGGATTTGACGAGCACCCTGAAGCTCGCTATCCGCTTATTGTATTTCACGGTCATTATCCTCATGATTTTGGTGGATTCAGGACTACGCCGCCTGATCCCGATGAAGAGCCTGTATACAGCGAGCGTTTTGGTATCGAGGGTTACAATATCATTGAACAGCAAGAAGCTTATGATTTTTATAAAGCCTGGACAAGCTCTGATTTCCCCAGAGTGATCATCATAGAGATTCAGCATCCGACACCGTATTACGATGATTCGTATGCGGTAAATTCGGCCAGCCAGGGGCCGTATGGCGATGCCATCACCTACGAATTGATACCTTACATCGAAGAGCAATTTAGAGGTATTGGAGAAGGTTGGTCAAGATTTTTATATGGTGGCTCTACCGGAGGGTGGGAGGCTTTGGCGGCTCAGGTTTTTTATCCTGATGAGTACAATGGATGCTTTGCGGCCTGTCCCGACCCGATCGATTTCAGGGCGTATTGTCTTGTCAATATTTATGAGGATAAAAACGCCTACAATTATCCCGGACAATTCAAAAGCCTATTGGTCCCGGGGATGCGTGATTATCTCGGACACATTAGCAGCACTGTGAAAGGACAAAACCATAGAGAGCTGGCACTGGGTACTAAAAGCAGGAGTGGTCAGCAGTGGGACATCTGGGAGGCTGTATACTCTCCTCAGGGGGAGGATGGTTATCCTGTAAGGCTATGGGACAAGTATACCGGAGATATCAATCCTGAAGTTGCAGCTTACTGGAAAGAGCATTATGACTTGCGATACATTCTAGAGAGAGACTGGGAAGAGATAGGTCCTAAGCTTCAGGGTAAAATCCACATTTACTGCGGAGATATGGATAATTTTTATCTCAATAATGCTGTATATCTTATGGAAGAATTTCTGGAGAGTACGGATAATCCATATTATGAAGGAGAGGTCGATTATGGTGATAGGGCAGAGCACTGTTGGAATGGTGATCATGATAACCCCATCTGGATTTCGAGATTGCGCTATAATACCTTTTATTTGCCCAAAATTTTATCGAGGATAGAAAGTTCAGCGCCACCTGATGCTGATCTTTCAAGTTGGAGATACTGATATAATTATGCATGAAGAGCCTGATCAATTTATATAAAGAAGCTTATGGCGGGCTCAGTGGCCCATCCTGGATGTTGGCTTTGGTCATACTGATCAACAGATCTGGCTCTATGGTCTTACCTTTCTTGAGTGTATATTTGACTACTGCTCTGGGATATGAAGTGAAGGAAGCCGGATATATCCTAAGTGTCTACGGTGTAGGCGCCTTGTGTGGTGGTCTATTAGGAGGAAAACTGACCGATAGCTTTGGGCATTTTTATATTCAATTTTTGAGTCTTCTAGTCAGCGGTGTAGTTTTTATATGCATAGCCTTTATCGATGGTTATTATGCTTTGATGCTAGCGGTATTTTTGGTGAGTATGATAGCAGAAAGCCTTAGACCTGCCAATGCAAGTTCGATAGCCCACTATGCCAAACCCGGTAATTTGACCAGGTCCTTTTCATTGAACCGGATGGCAGTAAATCTGGGGTTTTCGATAGGTCCTGCTTTGGGTGGTATTTTAGCTGCGGTCTCCTATAAGTATTTGTTTCTTGGAGATGGTCTGACCTGCATTTTGGCAGGGCTGGTCTTTTATTTTTACTTTAGAAATAAAGAAGGCAATCGGTCACTTACTAAAAGAAAGACGGATCCCAGTCATCAAGTAAAGTCTCCATATCGGGATCTGCTGTATTTGGCATTTGTTGTTGGCACGTGTCTTTATGCGACGATGTTTTTTCAATTATTTATGACCTTGCCCCTGTATTATGCCGATGTCTATACACTCGGGGAGCGACAGATAGGTGGCCTCATAGCGCTGAACGGATTGATTGTCTTTGCTGTAGAGATGGTTTTAGTATATAAGATAGGCACCAGGTATAAGCTGGCAAAGCTGATATCAATAGGTACCATTTGTCTTACCATATCATTTAGTCTGTTGGCATTATTCTCCGGGTGGCATATTTTAGTCATATCTATGATCATCTTGAGCCTATCTGAGATACTGGCCATGCCGTATATGGCCACCCTTGCTGTTGAGCGCTCAGTAGAGGCTAACAGAGGCTCTTATATGGGCTTGTACACCGTAGCTTATTCTACGGCGTTTATTCTGGCGCCGCTACTGGGTACATCCGTCATTGATCGCTTCGGCTACGATGTCCTTTGGTGGATTCTGAGTGGACTGGCTATCGTATGCAGCATAGCTCTGTATATCGTAGTGTCTAAGATGGGGATTGTCTATCAGAAGGCGTAGGTGAGGCTATTATGGTCAAAATCAGATTACATATCAACAACTATACCTGTATGAACCCCCCAAAATCCTCGCCAACCCCTCATATGTGCATAATAAGGGTCTAGACGAAGGGAGAGCTTATCGTTTACTCTATAACTATAAGGCACGTTCACTCTAAAGGAATAGGCTAAAAAATTGTGATACAATGGAATGGGTATAAGGGCAAACTCAGCCTCCGGCTGAATATAAGGTACGGATAAATCTGCCGCTACTATTTCATAGATAATATTCATTCTAACTCTGGTCACATGTAGACCTCCCATTAGTGAGATCGTCTGATTTTTAGATACTTGAAAATCATATCCTATCTTTAAGAAGGATGAAAATTGATTGGCTTGGTCAGTTTTTACAGACCCACTGCTACCCTGAAACCTTCCTCCAAAAATGAAATTAGGTGGAAAATCAGGATGGGATATAATATATGGCCTCCTCCTATCCGTCTCAATAAGGTTATTCCCTTTAGCTGTCAAAAGCATAAAACCTAATTCTATTGAGAACTTATTCCTAATTTTTGTACCAGCAAAAACATCTACAGGCAGACCTCCGACATTGCTAAAATTTTGGTGTGAATATCCCGACTGAATACCCCAATAAGGATGGATCTGACTCCATCCTGTTATAGATATCATCAATAAAAATAATACTATCGTATATATGTGGATAGCCCTAAAGCTATCGACATGGTTCCTGTTCCCCATCCTGTATTTGTTGGTTCGTTAATGGAATTATATGTGTATAACACATACCTGAAATTGATATATGTTGAGTTGAAGATATTGTATCCAACCCTTAGCTCGTTGTTCCAAAATAAGTCTTTCCACTCTCGAATATACCTTTGTTGTGACAGTACTGTAGGCACTGACCTGCCATCTTCAAGAATGACCCCAACAGGATATGCTAAATCTTTAACATATACCCTACTAAGGTATTCTAATGCAATTGATGTCTGAAATGACAGCACTACCTTTTTAAAAATGTTCTTTTCAAACTGTAGTCCTATAAATGGCATATATGAATTATCTATACCGCTTCTTCCTATATAATTTACGTTAGCGTAACTAAGATCGGGCGGATTATCAATGAACGACGATGGATAGACATAATGATCAACAAAGCTGACTGACATCGGAAGGTTTGGTAAAGCTGAAAAAGCTAGATGATTAAAGCTGCTTGCCTGATTGTTAAACCGGACGTCCAGTCCTCCGCATATCCCAATATTTTTATGGAATTTGTAGGTATAGGATAAATATGTATTCCATCCTTCATACCAAAAAAACTTCCCCGCGCCTGCTGCGATGATATGACGCTGTAAGGGTTCATTTTTTGGAACATGCTGGGCATTCATATTGAATACCCAGCATGTCATAAAAACAAATAAATTGCAAACTACTTTCATTCTATTTCTTTTAACCAAAATTTTACTCTTCCTGTGTTACTCATATAACCTACACCATTTGCAGGGTCACAGTATTCCCAATATGCTGTTCCCAAGTCTCTATCAGTTGCTTTTAAAGTAAGTGTGAAGCCGAAACTTAATGAAGGTCCTGTAACCGTAACACCATCCAAAATTTCTAGACTAAAGCCACCAGGGTTAAAAGTAAAAGGAAGTGTTACTTCTGCACCAGCATTAGGGTGTATACCAATAATGTTGTAGAGTCTATAATCGTCCCATTCACATCTGAGCCACCTTGGAAAGCTCGGGCGTTCGTCAATAGGAAATGTATATATAGCGTCCCATTTTAGAGCCTTTCTAGGTGCATAGTAAAATCTGGTTAGGGTAAAAGGCGTTGGTTCTTCTGGATTTCGTACAGTATTTAGTGTAAGCCTAAACTCACAAGTTTTTATAAATCTACAGAACCTTCTTCTGTTATGCTTATTTATTTGGACCCGAGTAAATTCTTCACGCTCGTCTCTTGAATCTCTATCACAGCCTTCTCCAGAATCAAAGCAATTTTCCGATACACCATCAGGATTATGATTACAACAGGTTTCAACAAAAAGGGTAGTAAGCTCGGAAACTTGCATCATCCACCTGTCTACTTCGTTAAAATCAGAAAAGTCAGGATCAGAGTTTAACATATCCGAAATTGCGTCCATAAACGACTGACATAACTCTTCCATGCCCTCTGGGAGACAAGGATCTCCACCACCTCTAGAATTGATAATGTGGTCTATTGTTAGTCCCTCTAATGAAGTAAGTGTACCTTCTTCTATCGCTATATACCTAGTGTCTTCATAAACTAAAAGTAATGCGTTACCATCGACGTCAATATAATCCTCATCAATCAGATATTCATTTAATTCTGAGTCATACGCAGTTTGATAATCTTCATCATCGAATGGATTAGCCATAACTTTTGGAATCTCAATATTAATATCCCATGCTAGTGGATCGTATTTTTCATCTCCTGATATAACATAAATAGCCAACATTGGAGCTTCTTCAATAACCGTTGTTGTGAAAAAGTCTATGTCATCTTCTGTTAAACCAGCAACATCAGCAAGAATCTGAGCAAAAGTCCCATTTGTCGATCTTTCAAAAGTCTCTCCATTTAGAGGCTTATTCATTACAGCTGCATAAAGCACTATAGGTTCTCCAAGCTTATTATAAAATGTATTTTCTCTCAAAAAAGATCTTACTTCCTCAATTTCCAGAGCTTTAGCTAGCGTTTTTGCAAAAGTTACATCTACAGGTTCTTCCCCTATCTTAATAGTACTTTGGGTTACTAGTTTATTATCATCTTTGTTGCATGATGATAATATAGCGGCAAAAAGGAACGCACTAAAAAGTAAGAAACTTAAGGATTTAATTCTTTTTAATACTTGGTTTTTTCTTGAAAAAACCGTATTCTTTCTTTCTTTCTTTCTTTCTTTCTTTCATTGTAAGCAAATTTAGTTAAACAATAATTAATTGATGCTAAAGCTATGTTTTATTTTGATAAAACTTTTTTTTTGGCGCCAAATGGCGTAGTTTAGCACCATATGACACATAATGTCTTCTAAGTTTTTAGTAATTATCAAATACAATCTAGTTATGGCGTCCCCTAGACACTATAAGACAAAAACCCAAATGGCGAATGATTTAGGTATTAGTTTACGAACATTTCAAAGGTGGTTAAAAGAAAAAAGTATGGCTATCCCGAGAGGCCTCATCTCTCCTGATATTCAGCAAAAAATTCTAAATACTTTTAATGGAAGGTCAGCCAAAGAAGAATGAATGCATCATGGTGTATAGATGGTGTTCTGGATTCGTTGGTGTTATATGATTCCGGGGTAGTTACAGAATTATTCCCATATGATGTTTATTTCGAGCTCTTTGCATCAGCGATGCGGAGTGGGTCAAGAGCGCATGCGAGTGAGTCCGAAGGACCGAGCGAATAGCGAGCCCCGAAGCGTAGCGACCCGAAACGAAGTGGAGGGTGATGCCCAAGCTGGGCAAAACGACGTCACCAAAACAAAACTTTATGGCTTTCAAAAAGTGGTAAAGTCAGATCTTATACATTAAACTTATCAACCCGCCCACCCACTCCTACCTCAAAACGAAGCTGTCCTGATGCGGTCAATGCCAAATCAAAATTGTACTTTTGCAGCCCTGATTAACCAACAAAAAAATTAGTTTATATGGATACATCATTTTTAAGTGTACTAGGCCTGAAAGCCCATAATGCGGGTACCAGTACCGGTATAAAAAGCATGGACTCCGGCGATCGCATCACGTCTTATTCCCCGGTAGATGGCGCTGTGATAGGTACTGTGTCTGTGACCACTGAGGAGGCTTACGGAAGCGTCGTCTTAGAAGCAGAGAAAGCATTGAAGTACTGGAAGTCAATCCCGGCTCCTAAGCGCGGTGAGATAGTCAGACAATACGGCGACAAACTCAGAAAGTACAAAGACCCACTGGGCAAGTTAGTCAGCTATGAAATGGGAAAGAGCCTCCAGGAAGGCTGGGGTGAAGTGCAGGAGATGATTGATATCTGTGACTTTGCTGTAGGCTTATCGAGGCAATTGTATGGTCTGACCATGCACTCTGAGAGACCTAACCACCGCATGTATGAGCAATGGCATCCACTGGGCATAGTAGGTATTATATCTGCTTTTAATTTTCCTGTAGCTGTATGGTCGTGGAATAGCATGATCGCCCTTGTCTGCGGAGATGTCTGTATATGGAAGCCATCAGAAAAAGCGCCCCTTTGTGGTGTGGCTTGTCAAAATATTTTTCAGGAAGTACTACGCGAAAACAACCTGCCTGAGGGTATCAGTTGCCTCATCAATGGAGACTACAAAGTCGGTGAGATGATGACTAAGGACACGCGCATACCACTGATCTCTGCCACGGGCAGCACGCGTATGGGTCGTATAGTAGGCTCGACGGTAGCTCAGCGTATGGGTAAGTCACTACTCGAGCTTGGCGGCAATAATGCCATCATCATCACCCCTAGCGCTGATCTGAATGCCGTCCTTATCGGCGCTGTATTCGGGGCAGTAGGGACAGCCGGTCAGCGCTGCACCTCTACCAGGAGACTGATCATTCACGAGAGCATCTATGATACCGTCAGAGAAAAGCTGGCTAATGCCTATCAGCAAATCAAAATCGGCAACCCATTAGATGCCAATAATCACGTCGGACCATTGATCGATAAAGATGCTGTCGATATGTATACCAAAGCCATCGAAAAGGCCAAAGCAGAAGGCGCTAAGGTGGTCGTAGAGGGTGGCGTACTATCTGGAGAAGGCTATGAAAGCGGCTGCTATGTCCAGCCATGCATCATGGAGGCAGAGAACCACTTTGAGATCGTGCAGGAAGAGACTTTTGC
>SLDF01000078.1 GCA_007125435.1 Saprospiraceae bacterium | reverse complement strand
GACCAACGGAAGCCACAGAGCAGCTAGTGACTGCCCATGAGACAGTCAGGAATACAAGCGGATAGCCCGGCCCGAAGGGACACGCCCAAAACAAATAAAGAAAAACCTTCTTCTTCAACCCGCATTATGCATTAGGGTTTCGTAGTGAGGGTTTAAATGGCGATAAAATAAGTGATTTTGCGATTGAATCATAGTCAACCCTATGGTGAATGAGCGAAATCAAGCAAAGCGCCTTATTTTGAAGCCATTTACTCACGCTATTTTGATTTCTTTATTTGTGTTCGTGAATCTCCTTCGTCGATTTAAAGCCGTAATAGAAATCGCTAATGCATAATGCGGGTTTAATTTGATCATTCAAAATATCTAAGCGTGAAAAAAATGATATGGCTTTATTTCGTTTTCGGACTACTTGCCTGTGGTGAGGATGTACCGCATATCATATTAAAGACAGGAGCAGATCTCTCATATACCAATGAGATGGAAGATTGTGGTGTCGTATACTATGCTGACAGTGAGGAGGTCGATCCGTATCATTATTTTGCAGATCGGGGTTCAGCCATATCGCGAATCAGGCTTTGGCATACGCCAGCCTGGTATGATACACTGAATCAAGGCAAGAGGTATTCGGGTCTGGACGATGTCATCAAGTCGCTTAGACGTAGTCGGGATGCAGGCATGGAGATCTTGCTCAATTATCACTTATCTGATAACTGGGCCGATCCTCAGCGACAAGAAATCCCTCAGGCATGGCAGGACATAGCAGATGATGTGAATGTGCTTGCCGACTCACTTTATCAATATGTATATGATGTGCTCGACCGTCTCTACGCTGAAGGCTTAGTGCCGGAGATGGTGCAAGTTGGCAATGAAACCAATATCGAAATCCTCAAGAATATCACAGATACGACAGATAAAACCATTGATTGGGAGAGGAATGCATTTTTATTCAAGAAGGGCATGAGAGCGGTGCGAGACTTCTCAGCAGATAAAGGCGAGCACATCAAGATTGCCATGCATCTGGCCAGCCCTGCAGAATTGGAAGAGCTGCTCGAATCATTTTTGAGTTATGGGGTGGTAGACTTCGATATCATTGGTATTTCTTATTATTGGGCATGGCATTATCCTACGACAATTGCTGAAACCGGTGAGATCATCAGGCGCACCAAAGCCCGCCATCCGGATAAAGAAGTCATGATTTTTGAAACCGGCTACGTATGGACAGATGAATACAACGATGAGGCAGCCAATATCATCAGTGAGACTCACCCGGATTATGAGCCGGCTAGTCCCGCTAACCAATTAAAATGGTTGGAAGACTTGTCCGAGACCGTAGCGCAGAATGGTGGTACAGCTGTTTTATATTGGGAGCCGACCTGGGTCTCATCACCGTGTTACACACAATGGGGCCAGGGTTCTCATCAAGAGCACGCTACATTTTTTAACTTTGAAAATAAAGTCATAGAGAATGGAGGAATAAAATGGCTTGGCGGTCAGTGGGCAATAAATGAGGTGGCTCCTGATATAAGTATTCAGACTGATGCAGAAAATGATACCTACAATATCATTAAAAGTGAAGGGGCTGAAGTTCCTGCTCTTACTGACTTTTTGCTTTTTGATCAGTCAGGTGAAGAACTGATTCATGGGCGTATCGAAAATGGCGACGATAAGATAGAACTAGATCTTTCGCTTGTGGATTGGCCATCCGGACAATGTTTTTTGATCATTAGAGGTGTAGAGGGTTTTATATATAGTCAGTCTGTTGGTCAAGAATGATTTGTAGACTGGGTTTATGCTACTAAGGAATTGCTATATTATGAATTATCAAAAACTTTTTTTTATCGAAAATAAATATTATTTTTACAGGGTTAATGAGAGACCATAAACTCCTAATTGAACTTTATAATGAAACATTTAATGCTTTTTCTCTTCATTAGCTTTTTTTCAACTCAAATGGTAGGACAATTGTCTGTCAACCAAAAGATGATTAGGGATCATTTCAGAGCATTAATTAAAATTGGTGAAGCCTTACCGGATGATTTAGAAGTTAGTGTTATCCCTGAAGATCCTGAATTGTTGAATACGTTTTTAGAAAGTTTGGATATTGATGCTACTTCATTTGTTCATCATTTTAGACTATTATCAGAGTCGATATTTAATTATGCAGAAGATGAGTCGATAGATTTAAACACCGACGTCGCACATACATTAGTCTTTGAAGGTTTACTACCTGAAATTTATGTAGATAATGTAGATGAATCTTCTGAAATTGCAGGCTCTACCTATTGCTACGATAAATTCATTAACGATTTAACGCAAATTTTGACCCAATCTATAGCTTCAGCAGCTTCTCATGTGAATGTAGATACTGAAGCATCTGAATTTATTATACACTTTATTAAAACCTCTCAGGCATTTGACAGATGTATTAAAGATGAATACTAAAAGCTGCTTTAATCTATAATTTGAGCTATGTATTTGTACCACTAAGTGCCACAATACGTCTGATACTCCTCATCTACACCAGACGGTACTGTTAAATAAGAACTTGTATCTGCTTTCAACGTATACGGAGTTTCCAGTATCTCCATAAAGGTATGCCACTGAGTGAAGTCTCCATCAATAGCAGCGGCGTTAAGTACCTGTTCTACAATGTGGTTTCTGGGAATATATAACGGATTAGTATCGGCCATCAGTTGCTGTCCATCTGCATTACTTTTATCCAACCTATCCCTGTGTTTGGTTAACCACAATTTGAATTCAGGCTGGTCATATTGTTGATGGTCAGGGGTTTTAATTCCCATGATTTCAAGAAAAGTATTGGTATAGTCAGCTTTGTATTTATGCATCCACTCCAGGAGTGATTTTATTATATCTTCATCTTCCGGTTCACCATAGATGAATCCTAGTTTTGCACCCATCATATGCAACCATTTGCGGCTGAAAGTTTCGGGATAAGTTTGTAAAATTGCTTTAGCTACATCTACAGCTTTATCGCTGTCTTCATCTATAAGTGGCAGTAAGGCATTGGCAAATACAGCGAGATTCCAATAGCCGATGTTCCCTTGGTTGCCAAAGGCATACCGACCTTGCGCATCTATCGAGCTAAAGACAGTTGCCGGATCATATGTATTCATAAAGGCACAGGGACCATAGTCAATTGTCTCTCCTGACAATGTCATGTTATCGGTATTCATGACACCGTGTATAAATCCGACACGCATCCAATCGACGATTAAATCCGTTTGCCTATCTATCATTGCCTTGATCAAGGCGACATAAGGTTTTTCCTTAGTAGCAATGTCGGGAAAGTGCCGATCAATCGTATAATCAGCCAGGGCTTTTAAGCCTTCCTTACCAACAAACCGACTGGCGTATTCAAAAGTCCCCACACGGATATGGCTTGATGCCACCCTTACCAGCAGACCGCCATTATGAGCTGCATGACGGTAGACCTCCTCTCCGGTACTGAGTACAGCCAGGCTGCGTGTTGTACGGATATTGAGATGATGCATGGCTTCACTAATGAGATATTCTCGGAGCATGGAATACAGTGTGCCTTTTCCATCGCCACTTCTAGAGTATGGGGTTTGACCTGCGGATTTCAATTGTATATCGACTTTTCCCAAAGTGTCACTCTGATGTTCACCAAGCAAAATTGCTCTGCCGTCACCCAGCATTGTGAAGTGGCCAAACTGATGACCAGCATAGGCCTGAGCAATGGGCTCCGATCCCTCTGGTAATATACGCCCTGACAAAATATTAACTAGCTCTTCTTTAGATATGCCTTCAGTTATTAAGCCCAACTCTCTAGCCAATCTTTTATTAAAGATTTCAATTTTCGGACATTTGTATTTATACGGTAATACCTTTGAATAAAACAGGTCAGGAAGTGCTGTATACGTATTACTAAAATTAAATATATGACTTTGAGTTTCTGTCGACATATCTTCTTTTTAGGTTTAACAGTCCGTATTTGCAGAAGTTGTATGGAGTCGTCACTTTAAGCTTACAGACCGCTTTTCAATAGGTTTAGTATGTGTTCAGTATTCCCTTTATTCCGGCTATTACATTTGCTAGAGGATTAGCGGATGCTTTTTTTCAATGTTTTGGGCTTATGATAAAGTGGATTTTTGTAACTCAGCTATTATACGATTGTCATATGGATACGTGATCGGACTCAACAAAGTCTAGAAGGTGTCTCACAATTTGATCTGAATAGAGCTTATGACCGAGACCTTCTGTAGGGATAAATATGGAGTTGTGCCATTCTTGGCTAAGTTTGGTAGCATACTCAAAGTCAGCTTCACGATCGTTTTTGTCGTGGATGATGAGGCCTTTAGCGTCGATATTATCTATAAAGTTGATGGTTTCAAAGTCGTTGATGTCTTGTCCATACAATTTGAAGAAGTGTTGTCGGATAGCTTGATCGGCTTTTGATTTGAGGCCTAGTAGCTTTTTACCGGTATCGAAAAACTCTGTCGCCTTGCCAGGTGTGCCGAGCAGTGCTACCTTTTGGACAGATAAATATGGGTGCTTGTGCAGTGCATACATAGCAGAAAACCCTCCAAATGAATGACCAATGATGGTTTCAGCATGACTGATCTCACTTAATACATCCGTGATGGCCTCAGCATAAATAATGGCATTCACCATATTACCCCCTGATAATCCATGTGCAGGAGCATCCATACCATAGATGGTATATTCATCCATGGGGAAAGCCTGTATATATTTCTTCCATCTGAAGGTATGACTCTGCCAGCCATGCAGAAATAAGACATGTCTATCACCAGAGCCCCACTTGTACAATTGAATAGGATGCCCCTGACTATGGATGGCTTTATATTTTGCCGGAGCAAGGAAATCGTAATGGTGTGGCTTCACCTTAGTCCTCACCGGACTGCAAAATAGCTTATAGCCCCTTTTTCCCGCTCTTTCTGAATGTATAGACGCCAGGGTATTGAGATAAGTGCCTACGGATTTATAGATGATTTTTTTCATAAAGTAATTATCGGGGTCATGTCATATTGTTATGCATAGATACTGTTTTTTAGAAACAATTGTTCAATCCAGATAATAAATACATTCTTCTGAAGTATATGTCATCTCATTATCTTGCAGATGATTGGCATTATACCTGTAATGTCTTATCTTAGAGTTTCATGAAGAAGATATTAGCTATCTGTGGCTCGGCTTCAAGTACGAGTTCTAATGCCGCCTTTCTAAAGTCTATGCGGACTGCATTTGATGATGGATACCGCATAGAGGTTTATGAAGGACTTAGAGATCTACCTTTATTCAGACCGGAGGATCTGGAAGGCGAGCTCAATGCGGGCGTGAAAGTATGGAAGGAAAAAATCATGAATGCCGATGCCATCATCATATGCACACCTGAATACACACATAATATGCCTGCTGTCCTAAAGAATGGTCTGGAATGGATCACCGCATCCGGCGAGATGGCTGATAAAAAAGTATTGCCCATCACATTGACACCTCATGAACCAAGAGGGGAGTGGGCTATGCAGTCACTTTTGTTTTCTCTGAAGACGCTGAATGCGCAGATCGTTGCACATATTCCCCTCTACAAGAATGAGTTGACAAAAGAGGGCGAATACTTTGTAATAGCTGATGAACTTGCTGATATGTTAGGTGAGGCGCTCTCGCTTTTATAGTAAGTTTTCCCGTTTTTTAAGATATCTTACTTGCCTAATAACGTTCAGCGGATATCAAGGTATGACTATATAACGTGCAGCCCGCTTATGCGTGAGGGATAGAAGCGATATGAGTGGCTGACGAATGGATAGCAGGAACATGCAGATAGGGGCCTGACTGAGTGGTGCGAAGCAATCTGATTGACTAAATGTCAATCAGATAACGAGATGACTGAATGGTGCATGACTGAACGGTGCATGACTGAGTGGTGCGAAGCAATCAGATTGACTAAATGTCAATCTGATAACGAAGTAACTGAGCCGTCTCTGGCTCGGCATCACTGTATCTGAATAAAAAATCGCCATAATGAGTAAACTAGTAGATGATAATAAAACATAGCCGCCTCTGGCTCAGCGTCTACTGCAACAATAATAAAAAACGGAATTAAGTTTAATCTTGTGAGCTTTCAACAAAGCTAAAGCCACTAGATGCATTGTGACTGCCCATGAGACAGCCAGGAATACAAGCGAATAGCCCGTCCCCTTATACCCAAAGCTTTGGGTATAAGGGGGCACGCCCAAAGCAATACATAGATAAGACTATCAAATGGAGCAGGACTATTTTAGTTTTGTTGTAAATTGTGCCCTATGTATATAGATGTTATGTGGTTGGTAGTTGGTTTCTTCCTGTTGATTAAGGGAGCGGATTGGATGGTTAGTGGGGCATCATCGCTAGCGGCGAGATTCAAGGTGTCTGGACTCATCATCGGTCTGACTGTAGTGGCGTTCGGTACGTCTGCGCCGGAGCTGGTGGTGAATCTCATGGCGAGTGTACATCATCATACGGACATTGTATTTGGGAATATACTGGGGAGTAATATATTTAATCTCTTTGTCATATTGGGCGTGGTGGCGATGATCAGCCCATTCGCGGTGCAGCGTGAGACGATATGGAAGGAGATACCAATCTCACTGGTGATGACTGTGCTAGTGCTGGTGCTCGCCAATGGATACTGGAGTCAAAGTGGTGGTGTGGGCCTGTCGAGGGTAGAAGGTGGGTTGTTATTATTGGGTTTCTTGCTTTTTGTATTATATATAATACGACAGTCAAGGGCAGGTGAGGCATTGACCGACCTGGAGTTACCGGCATATAGTGCGAGTAGGAGTGTGATATACGTCTTACTGGGACTGGCAGGACTAATCATCGGTGGCCAAGTGGTTGTAGATCATGCGGTACACATCGCTAATAGAGCTGAAATACCTGAGCGCATCATTGGGCTGACTATTGTGGCTGTAGGCACTTCGCTACCGGAGCTTGTGACATCAGTAGTGGCGGCGCTAAAAAAGCAAAGTGACATGGCGATCGGTAACATCGTGGGATCAAATATATTTAACCTCACGCTGGTACTTGGTGGAAGTGCCACAATTTTTCCTGTGACTTATAATACGGCGTTTAATATCGAGTTTTACTTATTGATGGGTGGTACGATGTGGGTGTTGATGTCTATGCTGACCGGCCAACGCAAGAAAATGGATAGGTGGGAAGGTGGGCTGCTTGCATTGGTATTCATCATCTATACGGTATGGATGGTGATGAATTAGGCATTAGTATGGAATATGAAATTTGAAGAGCTATGAAGAACAAAAAAGAAAACCTGAAGATACTTGTCGTAGAAGATGATCAGCGTGTATCAGAACTCATCAATAGAGGTCTGGAAGAGAATGGATTTGATGTCGTATTGGCCTATGACGGACTCTCTGGCAAGAAGCTAATAGAGCAAAGCGAGTTTGATCTGATCATCACTGATATCATATTGCCAAAAATCGATGGTATTGATCTGTGTAAACTCATTCGTCAGAGGAGTATTCATGTGCCTATCATCATGCTTACAGCTCTGGGTACGACAGATGATAAAGTCGAGGGATTTGACGCCGGCGCAGATGACTATATGGTCAAGCCATTTGAGATCAGAGAACTCATAGTGCGCATAAAAGCTTTGCTAAAGCGATCCAAGAATAGTGTGCGTGCTATGAGCAATGTGCTAAAGTACGCCGATGTAGAGATGCACATGGATACCAAGGAAGTGTATAGGGGAGGCGAAGAAGTTCACTTGACACCAAAGGAGTTTAATCTCCTGAAATATATGCTGATGAACCCCGAGCGGGTACTGTCTCGTGCAGAGATCGCTGAAAATGTATGGAATACCCATTTTGATACAGGTACCAATTTCATAGATGTCTACATCAATTATCTGAGAAAGAAAATTGATAAATCATTTGAGAAAAAACTGATTCATACCAAGTCAGGTATGGGTTTTATATTGACAGATCAAAAATGAAGATCAGAACACGACTGACCTTATTGTTTACTTTAGTGACAGCAACAATACTGCTGGCCTATGCTGTAGTGATATACATCAGTACTAAGGACAATAGAGAGAAGGAGTTTTACATATTGCTAGAGAAAGAGGCTCTGACCAAAGCTAACCTGATCTTTAGTGCAGAGTTAGATACACTAACCCTGCAAAACATCTATCGCCGCAACAGAGAAATTCTTAATGAAGTGGAAGTGGCCATTTATAATGATGGCTTCGACTTGATCTATCACGATGCTGTGGATATCGATTTTGTTAAAGAAACGGCAGAAATGCTCCGCCAGATACTGGATGAAGGTAGTATACGATTTTATCAGGGAGATTGGCAGGTAGTGGGCTTGAGATTTGAGTTTGAGGACGAGATCTATATTCTAACTGCTGCTTCATATGATGAATACGGCTACAATAAGCTGAATAATTTGCTGAGGGATAGTCTTCTATTGTTTGGGTTGTCCATATTATTGATCTTTATCATAGGTCATTTCTTTGCAAAGAAAGTATTACAGCCAGTTACCGATATGACGGCCAAGGCCAGACAGATATCTGCTACCAATTTAGAATTGAGGCTGAATAGCAGTGAAAGCGCAGATGAACTGTCAGAGCTGGCTAATACATTTAATGATATGCTGAGACGATTAGAAAACTCATTCGATGCACAGAAGCAGTTTGTTTCTAATATTGCCCATGAACTGCGCACCCCCTTATCGGCTATTATCGGTGAGCTGGAGCTATCCCTTACAAAGAAGAAGTCAAAAGAAGAGTACCAGGTCGCCATCCGTAATGCTCTGGCAGATGCGAAAAGACTGGTCAGAATATCTAATAGTCTGCTTGATCTGGCAAAAGCGAGCTATGACCCTACGGAAATAGCATTTAGGGAAGTGAGGCTTGATGAGGTTTTGCTAGATGCCCAGCAATATATCCAAGAGTCCAATCCCGGCTACTTGACCAATATTGATTTCTCCACAAGCTTTGACAATGATAAGCTCATATCTACACTTGGCAATGAATATTTGCTGAAAGTAGCCTTTGCCAATATTCTTGAAAATGGATGCAAATTCTCCAGAGACAATAAGTGCAGAGCCACCATTTCATTTGATGAAGAAATGGTGAGTATTGATTTTGTAAATGCCGGCGTTGATCTATCTGATAAAGAATTGAAAGATATTTTCAAGCCATTCTATAGAGGAGAAAATAGACACCTGGCTCAGGGTAGCGGTATAGGGCTTTCTCTTACACAGAAAATCATTCAACTGCACAAGGGCGATATATCAGCCTCCACATCAGATAATAAACACACCGTTTTTACCATTCGTATTCCCCATCTCTAGTGTGCAAGTTATTTGCTATATGGTCTAATCTACGGGTGTGGAGAGCCTCTATTTACCATAACTTTTAAGCTTTGATTAGCCTTTGGAATAAATGCAGGTAATGCCTATGTTTTTTGTTAAACCCGAATTATGCATTAAAAAATCTATTACGGCTTCAAATGGCTTCAAAATAAGGCGCTTTGCTTGATTTTGTTCAATCACCGTAGGGTTGACTATGGCTCATTCACAAAATCACTTATTTTTTCACCATTTTAACCCTCATTACGAATTTCCAATGCATAATTCGGGTT
>SLDF01000366.1 GCA_007125435.1 Saprospiraceae bacterium | reverse complement strand
TGGCGAAAAAATAAGCGATTTTGTGAATGAGCCATAGTCATCCCTACGGTGATTGAACAAAATCAAGCAAAGCGCCTTATTTTGAAGCCGTAATACCCGCCTGCTGCCATCGTCAGGTGGCGGGCAGGGATTTTCTAATGCATAATTCGGGTTGAAGATCAAACAATTATTCTAATGCCCATACAACATAGACTTTCAATATTATTCATCGTTTTTTTGCTGCCTGTACTCTGTAATGTCAGTGTAGGTTTTAGTCAAGACATACAGATCAATGAAGTCTTAGCATCCAATAATGAATTGTTCTCTGACGAGGATGGTGACTTCGAGGACTGGATAGAGCTCTATAATTTTGGCAGTGACCCCATAAATCTGGAAGGCTTTGGCTTGTCTGATAATTATGATGATCCCTACAAATGGGTCTTGCCTGATTACACCATTGAACCTGGGGAATATCTATTGGTTTGGGCGTCAGGGAAAGACAGAGTTGGCACTCCCGATGGCTGGACGAATGGCATTCAGCGCCTATACTATGGCGATATACCCGGTAGTCAGGTTAGTGATCTGGTCAACCATCCTAGCTTTCCTGATAATCCAACCACTTCAAATGTCTTGCACAAATTTTTTGAAGCGCCGACAAATATAGCCGATGATTATGGCCAGCATGTTTATACATGGATTACACCCCCTCAGACAGGTGGTTATCGCTTTTGGATAGCCAGTGATGATGGTTCTGAATTGCGCCTAAGTACTGATGAATCAGAGAGCAATGCAGCGACCATTGCCTCAGTGCCGGGATGGACAAGTCCCAGAGAGTGGAACAAGTACAATGTGCAGCGTTCAGAGTTGATCTTTCTACAGGCTGGTCAAAGATACTACCTATCTGCATTAATGAAAGAAGCTGCCGGAGGCGACAATCTTGCTGTCAGGTGGCAATGGCCCGACGGTAATATGGATGAGCCACTGTGTGCATCTCATTGTTTCATCAAAGCATCTAATATTCACAGTAACTTTAGACTCAGTGCCTCCGGTGAAGAAGTTATATTGACATCACCATCAGGCGATAGACTAGATGAGGTACCGCCGCGACCTATACCTACGAATAGGTCTTATGGTAGATCAAATGACGGCAGTACATGGGGCTACTTCGAAAATCCTACGCCAGGAAGAGCCAATGATGCTACAGAGAAAGCTGAGTATGCTGACTCTCCGGCCATCACGCCCAATGGAGGGGTATTTAGTAATCCGGTACTGATCAATTTAGAAGTTCCAGAGGGAACGGATGTTTTTTATACCACAGATGGCAGCATGCCTTCTCGTGATAATGGTATCAGGTACAACGCCCCATTTTTGTTCAATCAGAGTGGTGTACTCAGATGCATAGCTGCGGCAGACGATAAGCTGAGTAGTGAAATCAGTGCAGCCTCTTTCGCTATTGCCACTAGCGATGTTTTCAACTTTGGATCAAATTTACCCTTGATGGTAATCCAGGATTTTGGTACACCAATCACACCGGGGAACAGGACAACTGCCTACATGTCGCTCTATGAGCCTCAAAATGACAGCACCTATCTGAAATCAAGCGCAGACCTGGCAAGTCGCATCAAAATTAATATTCGCGGTAGTAGCTCACAGTCATTCCCTAAGAAAGGCTATGGCTTTCACATACTAGAAGAAAATGAAAGCAATCGAAAAGTTTCATTATTGAATATGCCTGATGAACACAATTGGATACTTCATGGACCATATTCTGATAAAAGCTTGATGCGCAATGCCGTATCTTATGAACTGGGTAGCGACCTTGGCCATTATTCGCCAAGAGGACAGTTCATAGAATTATTTCTACATACCGGCAATGGGTCTTTGAATGCCTCTCATTATGCCGGCGTTTACCTCTTAGTAGAGCGTATAAAAATTGCAGATGGCAGGGTAGAAATAGAAGACCTGGAGACATATCACAATTCAGAGCCGGAAATTACAGGAGGCTATATCTTCAAAATCGACAGGCTGAATCCCGGAGAAGAGGGTTTTCGTACCAATCGGTCTTCTGACTTTGCTTATGTCAGACCCAATGAATTTACCATCTCCAAGCCACAGGCCGATTATCTGAAGGGGTATATAGACGAATTTGAAGGTGTTCTATTTAGCTCAGATTTTGACGACCCTGAAAATGGATATGCCAGCTATATCGACGTACCTTCTTTTATTGATATGCACCTGATCACCGAATTGACAAAAGAAATTGATGGCTACAGATTAAGCACTTTCTTTACAAAGGATCGCAATGGAAAAATAAAAAGTGGACCACTGTGGGACTTCAATCTGGCGCTGGGCAATGCTAATTATCTTGAAGGCTGGAATCCTGAGGGTTGGTACTACGAAAACATTGATGAAAGAAGCTACATGTATGGTTGGTACAATAGACTTTTTGCTGATGATAATTTTGACCGCAAGTATAAAATCAGATATAGACAATTAAGACAGTCCGTATTTTCTTATGACTTCCTGGAAAATAAAGTACTCAATTACTACAACCTCCTAAAAGAACCGGCAGATCGAAACTTTCAGCGCTACGATATACTCGGCGAGTATGTCTGGCCAAATTGGTTTATTGCAGACACTTACAAAGAGGAGATCGATTGGATGCTGGGGTGGATCAGAGAAAGGCTGGACTGGATGGATGAGCAATTGGGTAATCCACTGACGCTTATCCATTACTGGAACTTCAATGACGCCCTCCAATGGGAAGATCCAGCTTTTACGATCAGAAACGGCAATCTTTCCATCGAACCGGGACCGTCCACAGAAGTTACTTTTGGTACCGGACAGGACTTTACCGGAGAAAATGCGCGATTTGATGATGAAGCAGGCGCACACCTCAGGGTAAATAACCCCATAGGTTCAATTCTTGACTTTAATGTTTCCACCCATGGCTTTAAAGATATTATTGTGTCTTTTGAAACCCGACGCTCCGGTAGTGGTGCTAATAGACAATACGTTTTTTATTCTACTGACGGCGATGCTTATGAAATGCTAGACTCCATTATAGTCACTGATCAACCTACCTTGTACACCTACGACTTTTCAGACATAGACGAGGTGAGTAATAATGAAAACTTTACTTTCCGCTTAGAGATCGACTATGTAGAGGATGGCACAGGTGGTGAAGTCGGCAATAATAGATTTGACAATTTCACTGTAGATGGTGAGGCTCTTGATGGTGTCAACCTTCCACCCACATTAGTCAATGATCTTCCTAATCCACTGGAGTCTGTTGCTCTATCTGGCGACCTTTTTCTAGATCTCGATCAATACTTTGAAGATCCTGAAGGCGATCCTATTGAGTATGATTTTACAGTCCGGCAGCCTGATATACTCAGTGCCTCTATTGATGGCAATGAGCTACAAATAATACCTCTTGCTACAGGCAGAACTACCATAACGCTATCTGTTAGCGATGATTTTAATTCGCCTATAGATTACGATTTTGATGTCCTGATTTATCCCGACCCTTACGACCTGGATGGTAATAATGGAGCGTCTCTATTCAACTTTTGGAGTGAAGATGAGCCAGAAGGCAGCTTTCCAAACCATATGGTCTTTTTACAAACTAATGTAACGGACCCTAATCTCTCCAGTATGTTTCTAACACCTTATAATATTCCTGAAGACGATTTGAATGACGACGACATAAATAACATTGGTTTCCCATATAGAAATACTAGACGTACCAGACTCAACGGATTGAATGAAGACGGTATTTCCTTTATCAATACCGGTAGAGATCGAGATCTTGGCGTTGCCCTATTGGCTCTAGATACCAGAGGATTATCCTCGGCCACACTAGACTGGGAGGTTTCTACACTTATTGCCAATTCGAGAGTGTATCATATGCGCCTCCAGTATAGGACAGACATTTCGCAAGACTGGATAGACTATACGGATATCGATGGGAATATTGTAGAGTATGAAAGAAATCCAACTGAGAATATCAGGGAGGTCATCAGTCACCCTTTACCATTAGAATTGCTCAATCAGGAAAACCTCCAATTGCGATGGGTTTACTACTACACCGGAGAACGGATAAGTTCTTCTAGTGGTGCCAGAGACATGATCGGTTTACATCGGATTGCTGTTAATGGTGAGATTATCACCAGTGCAGATCGTGACCATGATACTTTTGTGCCTCTATCCATCAGCCCTAATCCGACGAGTGGCCAGGATATACAGTTCAATAAACCCATTAGCGGCAATTTATACGACATGAAAGGACGAGTTCTCGATAGGTATGATAATGCTTCATATGCTCCTATTGACACATTGCGTGCGGGTACCTACATCATACGTACAGATGATGGTGAGTCCGTGCGTTTTGTAAAGCAGTAAAGGTAAGGTCTGTAAAGTCGGTTCCATAAGCTGTCATTTGGATGTATGCGACCCTTAGTAGTTTTTTTATTGACGCAGTAGATGCTTATCTTCGATGCACACTCTTCTTGAAGAGATTAGGATGGTATTGCTGTATATTACAACGCATCCACAGTGTATAATGAAAGCTAGACTTAAACGTTAGAAAACTGGTGTATAGAAAGGCCATAAAAGCACTGGGTTAATCTACATAGGCGACAATGCATGAGATGCAGATATCATTTAAGGATAGGCAGATACCAAATGGGCGTAAAACAACTCATATTTTATAGCATATTTCACTTTTTGATGCTGTCCTATGGCATGGCCCAGTCAACAGCAGATAGCTTGCATATAGTCTTCATGGATGATGTGTCCATTTACGACTTAGAGACACCGCAGACTAAGGTAAGCGATCTATCTGAAGGTGAAGCAGTCTTGTCACAGTGGATCATATATGCACAGTTCAGCTCCTACCTTGAGGCTTCAATTGATTCAATTACTGTAGATGCAGATTTCATTAAAGCACATGTTTACCTGGGGCCCTCTTATGAATGGGTAAGGTTTGAAGTTGGTGATCTGGACCAGGAGCTGCTCAAGCACCTCAGATATGTTAATCTAGATTTAGAAGACGAAAAGTTCAATTATCAATCCCTGGTACAAGTTTACGAAGAGATTATCGGGTTTTATGAAGAGCGGGGTTATCCCTTCGTAGAGGTAAAGCTCGAGGGCTTGACAATAGAAGAAGGCGAGGTGTCAGCTAGAATGGTGGTCAATCCTAATAGATACATCCGAATAAAAGAAGTCGTCAATGCCGGTGATGCCGTCATTTCAGAAAACTACCTAAGTCGATACTTAGGTATGCGTCCGGGCAGTGCCTTTCAAAAAACTAAGATCACAGAAAAAGCACCTCAAAGGCTCAATCAATTGCCTTTTGCAGCACAGCGCCGTAGTCCGCTTATCCAGTTTGTAGAAGATGAAGCCATTGTCAACGTCTTTCTCAATAAGAGAAACGCCAGTAGATTTGATTTTGTACTCGGTGTCTTGCCCAATAGCGCAGAGACTGGACAGTTGCTATTCACCGGCACAGCAAATATGGAATTGCAAAACACACTAGGAGCCGGAGAGCGGCTATACTTTCAGTTTCAGCGACTCAGGCCTGAAACGCAGGAACTGGTCCTTGAAGTCAACTACCCCTACTTGCCTGATTTACCCTTTGGCGTTAATGGGCTTTTCAATCTGTACACCCGGGATTCGACCAATAGGGACATCCGATTCAATGTCGGCGTCCTTTACATGCTCGAAGGGGGAGATTATGTCAGAGGTTTTTGGAATCAATTCAATTCCGATGTCCTGAGTGTTAATCAGGCCCAAATCATCAATTCAAAGCGCCTCCCTCAGGTTCTCGATGTCAGAAATTCGATCTATGGCGTTGAGTTTTTAAGGCAAAATCTTGATTATCGGTTCAATCCTCGCAGAGGATGGTCCGTTTTTATAAATGTCGGTGGTGGTACTCGGCGCATTCTGCGAAATAGTGAGATCGAAGGGCTCAGAGATCCTAATGACGAGAGCTTTGACTTCGCATCCTTATATGATAGTCTCAATCTTTCGGGTTATCAAGTCCGGGGGCATGCGGACGTGGCGTACTACCTCCCGGTCAGTAAGTTTACTACGATCAAGTTCAATCTCAGATCCGGTTACCAAAACAGTTCGTCCACCGTACTCCGCAATGAGGCATTCCGTATCGGTGGCAATAGTCTTCTTAGAGGGTTTGACGAGGAGTCCATCTTCTCATCACAGTATCACATATTCACTCTTGAATATCGTCTCATCACCGGTCAAAATTCCAATATGTTTGTTTTTGGAGATGGGGCATACATCATCGACCAGACAGAAGGGGATGAGCGGCAAGATTATCCATATGGCTTTGGCCTGGGTATGAATTTTGAGACCCCCGTAGGCATATTCGGACTCACAGCAGCCGTGGGCAGCCAGCGAGGTAATCCCCTTGACTTTCAGAGCACCCGCATTCACTTTGGCTATGTGAGCCTGTTTTGAGGTCCATGTAGGACTTTTCGGTTGCGTGTTCCGTGTTGCGAGGTTGCGGGTTACGGGTTGTTTACGCTTCGCTGTTTAATGTTTGAGATGCGCTACGCTTTCTCAAACGTTTACGCTGCGATAGCGCTGCTATCTCCGCTGTTTATGCTTGAAGTAGATTGAAGGCTTTCAAGTGCTATTGGTAAAGTATCTTCAAATTGACAACCTCCCGAAAACTTTACAATAACAAGGCGAAGTATCTCGTCGTTTCAACTCAAGTTGGCACCATTATCTTCATCCGGTTCTATAGCATCTTCATCTTCTGGTTCAATCGATTCCGAGAGATACCTCGTCTCTGTAAATGTCTGTTTGACTTGATCTGAATAAAAATAGAAAGGAATCCAGATCGCAGCTACTATAAATGTCCTAGATAATGCACCAATAACCTCCATCTTTTCTGCTTGGGAAACTGCACCGTAAAGGTAGATGATCACTGCAGACTGTAATTCTATCACAAAGCCTAAAATATAAAAGATCATAGCCAGATGTGGTAAACTGGTCCGTTGTTTTGCAAATAGAACCATAAGCAATATGGACATAACAAGACCTGCCACCAATGTGATAGGCAACCAATGAGAAAACAATAATAGTTCAAAGTGCTCTGTCGGATCTTCAAAAAAGACATACATACCACTGTTACCGTCGAAAAGCTCCTTTACAAGAGTAAAAATAGTAACGCCATATCGAATACAGCCAATAACAATACTGATAAGCGCGAAGTATAGGATGCCACTGATGTCCAAGATGGCTTTATCTTCATCAAACTGTGGTTTAGGATCGAATCTAAGATAGATGTATCTGGCCAAAAGGGTCAAGCCAACGATAATCAGTACGAAGTAAAAAATCCCCCAAAGTTTGACAGAACGGGAATGATTAGCGCTATAAAAAGCTTGATTGGCATCCCAAATAATGATACCCTAAATCATCTAAGATCTCTCCGGCAGTAATCCTGAAATCGTCAAATTCTTCAGGAGAAATAAATGACTTGTGTATATCAAGTACATAAGTGATTTTAATAAAGCTGATTCTGTTGATAATTTCACTGCTGTATGTCAAGTAAGGTTTTTCAATATTTACAAAAGTGTTTTCTCCGGGAAAATTACCTTCTGTCTCAATAAATATTTGGTGCACATATCGACCGGGCTCGGGCAACTGAAGTGGCATCTTACGGTCTGTGCCTGAAGGCTTGTCAATTAAATTGTTGATTAAAGGAGAATAGAAGCTGGCCATATTCCTTTTGCCATCAGCTGATGGTTCCCATATGCTATCGATGGTATAAATTTCTTTTACATAAAAGAATCGGGAAGTGTCTTTTACATTATCATTGGTGAAGACATTTTCTGTGATAAGAATATGTGGGTAGTAACGGCTGTAGTATTCTTCATACTCTTGACTAATATCTATTATAGAATTGTTATCAAAGTAGCTTCTGATATTATCAGCGGAGGCGCCATGATAGTAAGTCGTGACCGTAAATCTAGTTGGCCCTTCGATTGGTATAGTAAACTCATCGATGACCCGCTGCTTATTATTGACTCTGAATGGAATATCTGTCAATTTATCCATGCCCTCACGCACCACAAGGCCTTTATGATAATCCGGCAGTGCTCTATTCAAAGCATCATCACGCTGATTGGCAATAGTCAAATCTACGTAGTAAATCTCTTCTTCCCACTCGAATGCAAGTATTACATGGTCAAAAAGTGCATGAGACGGCAGATAATCATCGAGCATATAACCGCCTAAGCTATTGACTAACACAGGATATGCAGGTATGCCAAGCTGTGACAGCAGTATCCTTGCGACTTGTACCTTCTCTTTGCAATCACCTTATTTATTGCGTAAAACCTGATTGGGCTGCCTGGGCTTTAATGCGAACTCTCCCTCTTCTAATCCTAAATACCTGACTTCCTCCTGTACGAAGGTTAAAATAGTATCTATTGCATCCAATGTGCTCAGATTTTCAGTCAGATCGCTGAAGACTGACGCTGTGTAGTTGTCAACCGGGGGCAGCTGATAATTTGACAATGCCCAGTCATTGACCTCCTTCCAGGTAGACCATTCGCTAAACTCAATATACGGCAAAGCCTCATGCCAATAAGGCACATTGTTCTCTATTCTGATTGCTGATAGATCTGACCCTGACCATTTGTACTCTACCTCGCCGGCATCAGCATTTATTTTTAAAGATGTATCTACAAAAGATGCTTTGTGATGAATCAGCCGATCATCTGGCGCTACTACTCTTATATGTAGATTCTCCACTGGTACACTATATTGAGTGTTACACTTTGTATAAAACTTGCCATTAAGTGCCGGTTGAGCTCCTTTTCGCGTGTATGCATACGACAGTATATCTCCCTTTTTTACATCGGACAGATGAATTAGAATGGTGTTTGACTTGTCGTAGATGCCTCGGTTCTTTTGATTCTCTTGTCTTAGGATTTCGACATCAGATGCCCTGAACTTGTCGATGACCTGGCCATCTCGTATGACTTCTATATGATGCAAGACAATATCTTGATAATCGGGATAATAAACCATCTCAACTGTAGCAAATGACTGAACAATATCATTGCTGCTCATGTGCGTCGCTAGGTGAAGGTAGACCTCTTCGCGGCTTACGTGGTATTGCTCGTCGATGAGCCTGTAGCTGAGACCAGACTCGGCCTTAGGACTGCCACTAGTTTTAATATCCTGTACCTTGACCCAGTCTGCCGGAGGAGCCACCTTGACTTTATTCTGTGCATGTGACATCAAGGGTATTGATAAACAAACAATGAGGAGCAGGTATCTTAATAGCATAATTGTTAGACTATTGAATAATAGCTATAAAAGTAAACATTTTTCAGAGTTGTCGATAAAAAATTCATGAGAATTCAAGGCGTTAAGACCTCGCAGTGATGAATGATTTGGGCGTGCCCTCTCCCTATCGCTCGAGGTCGGGCTATCCGTTTGTATTCACAGGTCTACCATAGAGTGTCGCTGCTGTTTTGAGTGGCTTCCATTCGGTGGCCCCTCCCTCCAGCGCTCCACTACTTATGCCATACCTGCTCATATCACTTCTATCCCTCACGCAGGAGAGAGCTTCAAGTTTCAAGCTTCAAGCTGCTAGTTAGATGTATTTTGTTTACGCCTGAGTTCAGCATTC
>SLDF01000012.1 GCA_007125435.1 Saprospiraceae bacterium | reverse complement strand
TAGGGCCAGAAACAACAGACCATGTTCTTGCATTATTGCAACCAGTGATACCAGGGCCTGCTCCTACAGCACTTCTATTGTTAAAGTCAAAGCCAGTTGTCAGGTTAAAACAAGAGCTTAATGTAACAGGTGAGTTTTCACCAATGCTTACAGGTTCTCCTCCACAGTTCCTAATTCTGACAGAATCTCTATCTGTACATCCGGTTTCAGTATTGGTAAGTGTCCATCTGGCAAATCGCTGAATATAATTGCCTTCCATGAGGCTGACATCTGAATTATGTGTAGTGTTACTTGCTATTTGAATCCTGCTACTTGGATTGTTAAAAGACCATAATCCTGTTTCAGATGATGAAGGTATGTTAGCATCCAAAACATATGTACCAGGACATTCTGTTAAGTCCATACCTGCATCTGCAAATGGCGTTTCTAATATGGTAAAGGTCACTGTGTCTGCCAATAATTGACCATTTGAACATCTACTTCTAAACTGGAACCTATAGACAAAACCATTTTGGACATTAGTGATTACAGGATTTAGTGATAAAGTGTCACTAATATTTGCAGATGGTCCCGCGATTTGCCTCCATTTGGTTGTTCCTGCCTGATGTGTACCTTGTAATTGTCCACTAAGTTGGATAAAACTATTTCTACAATACTCTGACTGCGAGCAGGCAAGAATCGCACATCCTTCTGATGGCAGTGATTTTACTTGAACTGTAACAGATGCTCTATCCACGCTTTCACAACCATCCACAGTTTGAGAAGCGTAATACGTATTTCCATTTATTAATGTAGTTGATGAACTAAGCGGCGAACCACCAGTTGGAGTCGAGTACCATAAAATACCATCCCCCGATGCCAATAAATCAGATACTCTCGGAGCATTAGTAGCACAGAAAGACTGAGGAGAAATAGCTGTAGGCGCCGGTGGTGCTCCCGTTAGAGAGACTACAACCGGGGTGCGATCTTCACTTTCACATCCATTAACTGTTCTTGTAGCATAATAGGAGTTGCCATCTATCAACGCTGTGCTGCCATCTAAAGCAGAACCGCCGCTTGCTGATGCATACCATTGAATATTACTTCCATTATTTGTTGTTAACATGGATACGGTAGGTGTAGTCGCACCGCAAAACTCCTGAGGGCTATCTGCAGAAGGTGCTGCCGGAATTGGAAAAACTGTTATGGTCAACACATCTGTGGTATCCTGACATCCAATCCCCGTATCATTTATTATTACTCTAAAAAATCTATCAGATGTTAATGGCCCTATGGATGAACCTGATAATGTCGTTCCTGTAGCTCCTGAAATATTGCTGAAAAACACATTATCAAAGGATGTCTGCCATTGAATACTACCAGATGCTCCCGTAATCGTCATATCTCCCGGAACGTCGCCATCACATATATCCTGATCAGGTGATAACGTTCCAAGGTCTACATCATTGACAGTAACCTCGACTTCTGCTCTAGTTGTACTTTCACAGCCATCAATTGTCTGGGTAGCAAAGTAGTCATTTGTTCCTGATATTAAAGGCGTAGTAGGATCCAAAGGCATCCCTCCACTTGCAGTTGTGTACCATTGAATGTTAGCTCCCGTTGCATCGAGTTCAGCAATAGTAGGGTTGGTTGATCCACAGAATACTTGAGGTGTTGGTGCAGTAGGTGAAGCAGGGTCTGGTGTGAGTGTAACTGTTACCGGTGCCCTATCAGCACTTTCACATTCTCCAACCGGTGTTTGAGAAGCATAGTAAGTGATACCATTTGCCAATGCTGTAGATAAAGGCAATACCGTACCTCCGGTCGAAGCGTCATACCATAGAATATCATTTCCACTTACTGATAGATTCGAAAGGGTGGGATTATCAGATACACAAAAAGTTTGGGAAGTGGATGCAGACGGGGCAGGAGAATCATTTATAAAAACCTGAACCGCCGTCCTTGTACTTTCACATCCATTCACTGTTTGAGAAGCATAATAAAAAACATCATCTGCCAATGACGTTGTCGGATCCTGCACCGCTCCACCTATGAGTGCATTATACCATTGAATCCCCCCTCCTGTTGCGGTCAAGTCGCCTATGGTCGGATTGGCTGATAGGCAAAATTCTTGTGGTGAATCAGCTGTAGGTGGAAGTGGAGATCCTACAACGATTTCAAAGGTTGCTGTAGCCGTAGACATTGCCCCACATGTTACTGTTAGCGTTAAAGTTACTGTATTACCTAAGTCCCCAGAGTCAGCATTATAAGTTGGTGTCAATGTATTTGCATCATCCAGAGTGCCCTCTCCATTATGAGTCCAAGAAATAGATCCATTACTTGCAGTAGCCTCACCAGCTTGTAAGGTGTATGAACCTAATTCACAAAGTCCTGCAGATCCACTGGTACTTGCAGTGGGCTCATTGACGCCACAATCGTATGTTAAAGTGATTTGGCTGTTAGTACCAGTTCCATAATCGACAACAAACTGGTATGTGACACCATTAAAGGTTCCTGAAGCAGTAGTACCCTGAGCAAATTGACCAGACAAGTTTTGCTCATAGAGCATAATAATAAATTCATTCCCGTTCTGAGGCAGATAGTCTAAGGTAATGATCAAATCAGCATCATTTAAAGTAACATTACCTGTTACAGTGACCTGGTCATATTGTGTACAAACTGTTGTACCTTCTATATCAACCACAAAATCATCACTACTAGTCAAAGCCAAAGCTCCATCGATTGTAGAACATCCCGGGCTGCTTCCGGCAGATAGCCCTACTCCTCCTGACGGCCCGGAACCAAAATTAGGACTTTCTGTATAACTCGTACCATTACCCAGTGTGATCAAGTCTCCGGCATCTGCATCATCTATGGCTGCCTGTATGGTGACATAGTTGTGCTCACGCGTCTGGTTGGCCACAGTAGCTGGTCCTACATTTGGCGCCGTCGAAGGTGTGACACCTTGTTGATTTTGGAGGAAAGGATAAGATACGAATCCATTTAAGCCTAGAGATGCTGAGGTCCAAATACTAGCAAAATCCCAGTTACTGAAAGTGGAAACAATCAGCATTTCTGCAGTCGTTTTAGCAGTTCCGCTTCCGGTAGATTGACCCGTAGCTTCAGAATCATAGAAACTGTTGGTGATTGTACCACCATTGTTTTGTGTTAAGCCT
Organism: Saprospiraceae bacterium; assembly: GCA_007125435.1. Lineage (GTDB taxonomy): Bacteria > Bacteroidota > Bacteroidia > Chitinophagales > Saprospiraceae > SLDF01. Next base: position 6,538 of record SLDF01000012.1, on the reverse strand, counting down.
TTACTAAAACCTAAGTGAAAAACTACATTTCCGGCTGCATAAGAGTTAATAATAGCGCTGCTTGAATTAACCCCCACCAGTCCAGCTGAAAAACCATCGGAAGCACCATCTACATTCACAATGGCATAAGAATTGGATACCTCTGAAGCACTTGAGGTTTGACCAACCAATCCGCCTACACCAGAACCTCCAGCTGTAACGCTCCCACCAGAAGCAAAACACTGAGAAATACTCGTTCCACCTGCAAACCCTACAAGGGATCCTACATTTGACCCTAAAAGTCCTGACCCTGTAACCGTGATATCAGGGTTAATTATTCCCAAATTCTGAATCGTTGCACCGTCGGTTTCGCCAAATAAAGCTATTCTGGAGGTACTTGACCGATTGATATAAAGATTTGAAATGGTATATCCATCTGCGTTGTAAGAACCTGTGAATTTTGTGGTGCTATTCCCTAGAGGGCTCCAGCCTTCTGTACCGAAACAAACTTCATTTGTTTGAGTGACTCCAGCATCAATATCTGCTGTCTGAATGTAGAATTTATCCCATTCAGATGAATTCTCAGCAATCCAGAGTAGATTTTCAAAGGTTTCTATTTCATAAGCGGTGCTTTCACTCAGGCCATCGCCTACAGTTGGTGCTAAAGCTTCAATAATACAGGTAGATTCCAAAGCTCCAACTGTCGGAGGCGTGGATCTACTATTACCCAGGAAGTCTTCTTCAACCGGAGGTGTAACTGCAATACCTTCTATATCTGGATTTACCTGAAAGCCTGCAAACTCACTCGTTACATCAAAGGTGTTGATTTGGTCTGTGCTATTATCATCTATTCCCGATCCTGTAGCTGCTTGCAAGGTGCCATAAGTACCATCAGCTCCGGTAGATACAGACACTGTTACCTGAGCATCTACTGCTAATGTACCCATTAATAAAAAGAAACAAAGCACCAGACTGATGTGTCTCATGATGTTTGCAGATTCAACTTTAAAGATTGTAAAGTCTTTCATAAGGATTGATTTTAGGGATATGCGTGATGATGAGTGCTGCACTCTATTTGGCGCAGGGCTTTGCGTCAAACCATTTGGGTTTGATCGGTATATGTTGGATTCTAAGGTATGTTTACCTGTTGTGTGAATTGGGGACTTTGACTTGCTTACTTCCTTCTTTTGATCTACGTCTTTTGCTATGCTCATATGGATAGCACATGAATTATGGTCGATTACACTGTTTCTTTGTGTCATCGAGTCGGCCTGAGGGTAAAAATTAGTCATAGATGTAAGATTGTTATCCAAATTTCACTTATTACGAAATACAAAATATACTAAACATGACTCCTCTTGACTATCATCAAAAAGTAACCGTTTAGTATGAATCTCAAAAGTAGTCTATCGAAAAAAACTACCTACTTCATAAACCAAATATATAATGGATATGTGATATATAAAATCAGCATAATTTCAGCCTATAAAGGCCAGTTCAATCAAAATAAACGACCTTTTATATCTTATGGAATATGTAATCTCTTGATTTTCATTAATGATATTTACACCATAATCTCAGTTGTCAGCCATAGTACAGGCTTATTAATGGTCAGTATATAGAGAAAAATGGTACGAGGCCTTAATAAAATGGTATGAAAGTGTTAATATTACGGAAGAAATCAGACCTGATTTTGTGATAATCTCTGCGCAAAATCTTAATTTTAGACATCGATTAATGATTGAACCAACTCATTTATTACTATGAAATGAACTTACATTCGACCACATATCTAGTCTTTCTGTTTATATTTTTTTTATTTAACGAAAACATAAGCGGTCAATACCAGGTCAGCACAAGGCCTGATATCAGACATATTACCCAGGCAGATGGCCTTGACGACCAAGCCGTTTACAAGTGCCTCAGAGATAGTCTTGGCTATATCTGGTTAGCGCATAGAAAAGGACTTAATCGATACGACGGCCATTCCATGGAATCCTTCCCCCTTTCAAAGAAAAAACGAGGACAAACCAAGATTATTCAAATGGTATTGTTCAATGACCATTTGATTTTATTAGAAGGCTTGCCGGGATTTCATATGGTGTCTGCTAAGCACATTTACTTCTTGTGCCCATATTCATCACAATCAATTGACGTCTTTGACCCTATAGGAGGTGCTCCTCCTTTTGACATTGAAGAGGTAGAGTGGATAGATACAGATGATGAAGGGCATCTTTTATTTTTAGTTGCGGACGAAAGTCTATGGCACCTTGACCAACAATTTAAGTGGACACAAATCATCGCTCCGGGTGACATACCCAATGCTTATTTCAATCCTAACCGCAATCATATATTCACATCCAATCAGATAGTATTATCTGACTTTAATCACACCTCTTTTTTGATTTTGAATACCGCCACTAGCCAGAATTTTGAACTTAAAGCGGACGACGTCGGGCAATGGTATGTTTTCCCGGATCGGGACAGTATAAAGGTCTTTAGGAGAATAAAAGGGGAGACACAACATGCTATATACCTGGTACAAAACGATAGTTTGGAGCTCATTACAGAGGAATGGACTCAAGACATATCCAGCTTTTTCAACTACTCATACTCCGGCGAATATCACAGACCTCAAACTCTTCTATTAACGCCGAATAAAGGCTTAGGCAGATATGCGAATAGTCAATATGATATTATATTACCTGCTATTGATGTGCCATTTAATGAATATGAATTCAATAGTGCCTTTTCATATGACAAAGATAAGCTATGGCTGTGTACCACTAAAGGTTTATTCATAGTCTCTATTCAGTCAACTCCATTTAGGAGATGGCTTCATCAGGAGAAAGTACCTATACCCAGACTAAGTGACCAGATGCGATCTTTATACACAGCAGATGACAGCATTTTATATGCCGGTCAGTGGGTAGACTTTACGATTTTGAATCTAAAAACTGGTTCTACAGAAAGGTACAATCTGCCAAACAAAGATGTCATTTACAGCTTATACCCTCTGGGTGATTCCATTTTGATTGGATCAGATGGTTTGTATCTATTTGATAAAAATGGGCTCATTAAAAGGTTGGCCAATATTCCCGCAAATTCGGTCTGGGATATTCTTCAAGTTAACACAGAAGATTTTGTATTGTGTACAAATAAATGCTTATTCCTCTACAACAGAAAGAACAATACACTCAGGAAGCTAGAAAATTCATGTACAAAAACAGATATCAACATATACTACAAAGCAATTTTGGAGAACGATACCATTTGGATTGCAGGTGATGCCGGAGTCATAGCCCTGGACAGGTCATACAACCTTATAAGCCAAATCAGTAAAAATCAATTAGAAACCAAAAACATCTTGACTTTCCACAAAGAAGGTCCAGTTTTTTGGCTTGGCACCTACAACAATGGACTGCTTAAATGGAATTATAAGACCGATAAACTTCAAATTTACACGGTCGCATCCGGTTTGCCATCAGATGACATCTTTACCATTTTACAAGATGATGAGGGTTATCTATGGCTTGGCACAAGCAATGGCTTAGCCAAATTTGACCCATCAACTGAAGATATCTCTGTTTTTTCAGAAGAAGATGGGCTTCCTTTTACTGAGTTTAACCGCATATCAGCTTTCAAAAGCCAAAACGGTATCATGTACTTTGGTGGATTAAACGGCTTTATCCAGTTTAACCCCAAACTTGTTGAGACACCATTTGATACGACGTCTGCCCCCTTTAGAATCACCAAAATCAACCAATACGATGTCAAAACCGATCAATGGCGATCCTTACCTCAGCCATTACCAAACGAATTGCAGATATTACCGGGCGACCGCATTTTTGAAGTAGAGTTAGCATTACTTGACTTTGAATCAGGTCCATACCAGTATCAATATCAGATAAAAGGACTTGAAAATGCATGGTATCCTGTAAGAAACAATGTCATCAGAATAAATAATCTACCTTATGGCCAATATAACTTATTGATCAAGGCCCAAAACCCCAAAGGTCTGGTAGCAGATACCACGATCGAGCTGCCTATACATGTAAAGACACCTTTCTACATGTCATCTCTCTTTTTCATTATCGTATTTTTAGCATTGATCATCATCATACTGCTCATAGTAAAGTGGCGGGAGCGTAATATCATGATGGAGAATATAAAGCTCGAACAAGAAGTAGCTCGCAAGACAAAAGCCCTTACTTTGGCACTTAAAACAAAAGAAGTACTTCTCAAAGAACTCAAGCATAGAACCCAAAACAATCTATCCATCATGGAGTCCATGTTAGAACTTCAAAAAGATAAGTCATCAACAGCAGAGGCTATCGAAGTATTGGACAAAACACAAAATAGACTGAGAAGCATATCACTCATTCATCACAATCTGGATATGAGCGAGTCCGTCAATCAGGTTCATTTTAACAACTTTATCAGAGATATTATACAGCAGTTTCAAAGCATACTGCAATCTAATATAATTCAATTTGATCTCAAGTTTTCAAGTTCATTGACATACGTATTGATGGAGAAAGCAGTCCCTATTGCACTTATTATCAATGAAATGATCACCAACTCATTCAAGCATGGTGCTATACCGGGTAAAACTTTAAATATCGCCATTGATATTGCAGACATAGACGATGATACATTGAGAATCCTTTACCGGGATGATGGCAATGGACCACCCGGTGAAAACAAAAAAGACAGTGAGAATCAATTGGGTATGAAATTAATTAACTTACTTTGTAAACAAATAAAAGGCCAATTAAAAGAAGATTACAGCCAAGGTGTAAGTTATGAAATCACTTTGCGAAGAAAAACAATTGCCACATAATGCATAGCGGGCAGTTAAGTCAAAATGATTTTAAGCCTTGCCAAAGTGTTGTGAAGTGCTGTATCTGAGTGGTGGGACATTTTGTAATTATCACCATAGTTGGTTTGAAGTATTTACAAAATATGCGTACACATTCGTACATTATTGGATACATTATATATTGTCGATTTGGGCATCCCCCTCCTCCTGACGTCGTCGGGTCGCTATGCTCCGGGGCTCGCTGTTCGCTCGGTCCTGCGGACTCACTCGCATGCGCTCGTGACCCACTCCGCAGCGCTGATGCAGTATAGCTTTATCGATATTTTGAAATGCATCCGATATAGTGGGGTGCATTTCAAAATGTCGTTTTTTCGGGTATTGCATCAGCGATGTGTAAGGGTGGCGACGACAGGAGCCAGACTCAGCGTAGCAATAGCGAAGCTGAGGCCGACCGTTTAGGGAGTCCTGGAACGTAGCGACCCGAAGGGTGATGCCCAAAGCGACAAAATGAAATACACCCATATAGTGCATTGATTTTTTTAAAAAACTGATAAGAAGTATCGAATCTAATTTATTTTGAGATGGGCGACCTTAAAGTCATTGGAATTATAGAAGATGAGGTTTTGATAGCATCCTACCTGTCTTCTAACCTACAAAAAATGGGCTATACCACACCAGAGCCGGCACATACATTTAACGAAGGGCTTGAACTGATAAAAAATGAGGATATTGACCTATTCATCATCGATATCAATCTGGAAGGCCACAAAGATGGCATTGAGCTGGCTAGACACATTAGAAATCAATCCAGCAGACCCATCATTTTTCTGACCGCATACTCAGATGAAGAGACGCTCTACGAAGCTAAAGATACCTGCCCCGACGCCTTCCTGATCAAGCCCGCTTCCAGAGATCAATTGAGGTCAAGCATTGCCATAGCGCTTAACAATTACGAGACTATGCTCACCACTCAAGAGCGACCAGAATCAATCCTGGTCAAAGATGGATATGAACACAAAAAAATAAAAATAAACGATATCAACTTCATACTCAGCGACCATAACTATGTCACCTATCATTTAAAAGGCCAGATCAAAGTCATGGAGAGAAATACCATCAAAGAGCTCGTTGACAAATTATCACCACTTGGTTTTATCAAAATCAATCGAAGTACCATCGTAAATATCGAAAACATTGACACTGTAGATTCCCATCAAATCATTGTAGGCGGTTCTTCCTTTAAACTGAATAAAAAAAATCGCGACCTCATTATCTCTAAAATGGAGACAATGCTTTGAAGTATTGTTTTCATGACCTTTAGAGGTACATATAAAATGACTGAGACTAACTATCTAAGTTCGTGTTTATAGCAGATTATCTATTGGAGATTTTTTGCCAACTTGTTAGTCAGGACCTTTCATGCAAATAGCACTTGAAAGCTTTCATTCATCTTCAAGCCTAAACAGCGGAAAGCACAGAGCGCTTGTAGCGTAAACAGCAAACGGAGGCGATAGCCGATCGTTTGCATAAACAGCGAAGCGTAAACTTTTAATTCGCTTCGCTTGCGTTTATAGATGAGCACCTATTGCAGATTTTTCAGTAGCTTTAATTATATTGTATTATGCAAATAGAACTTGAAAGCTTTCAATCATCTTCAAGTCTAAACAGCGGAGAGCACGGAGTGCTCGTAGCGTAAACAGCAAACGGAGGCGATAGCCGACCGTTTGCCTAAACAGC
>SLDF01000345.1 GCA_007125435.1 Saprospiraceae bacterium | reverse complement strand
AATTTATACTTCCTTGTTCATCAGTCACGTAGCTAAGGCTATGTTCCTTCTTCACAAGTCGTCTAAATCAAAATTCTCTATGCTCCAGCTCACTTCAGGAATTATTAGAGGTAGCCTAAAGATCATTTTATTTTACTATCGATCTACACCAAGCTGATGTAAATAAAGCCCCCACAAAAAGCCACTAAGAAAATGAGACAACACCAAGCAAAGATGTTGTAGGTCAAGCTGGGCCTAAATGAATCCGGCAATGATGAAGTATTGACCAGTTTGAGGTTAAACCATGCAAGAAATGGTGCAGATAAGAAAGACATGGCAGTAGCAAAGTCAATCATAGCCGTAAAGTGATCTGACATAAAGTATAATAGGCCTAAGGAGCATAAGGCAATAGTCGGGGCGGATACTTTGTATACGCGCCATTGGTCTATTCGCTTTGGAGTTTTCATGTTGGAGTGGTTGTATATTTCGCTTATGACCCGAGGATAGGCATCTGAGACGGCAAGCGTCGTTGATAGCATGGTAATCAATGCAGCTACAGCTATGAGTGGCTTACTCCAAGTGCCTAGTGTAAGACTATACATATCTATGAGCTGACCAGAAAACACTACACCGCTATCCGAAAAATCTAACCCGGAACCATACATTACCAATGCTCCTAATAGTAGAAAAAGTATACCAATCAAACCAGCGGCAATATAGCCCACATTAAAGTCGAGTAGTGCTTCTTTAAGATTGGGTCTGTGCTTGGTTTGAGAGGCTCTTTCTCTTGACCAGATAGAATGCCATACCGATGCATCAATTGGAATTGGCATCCAACCCATCATGGCGATGACAAACGCTAAGGCTGTAGGTGTCCAGTAAGATTTTTGGGACCACAGAGTTTGGCTTGATTGACCAGATCTACCACTGAAAGCAATTATGACAGCAAGTATGGATGAGATGGTTAATAACGTAATGATGACTTTCATCGTTTTATCAAGCCAGGGGTACTTACCTATTAGTAACAAACTAATGCATATGCTCAAAATAATAATACACCATATGAATGGACTAATTCCAAGCTCAAAATATTGCTCAGCTAACCCGGCTGTAACCAATGTAACAGCAGCTTGTATGATAAACATCGTAGCAATTGTAAACACTGCAAACGCATTGAAATAGCCCTTGCCCAGTTTTTTATATCCCGCTATGAGGTTTTCTCCGGTAGCAGCTGCGTACCGGGGGCCAAATTCCATAAAAGGGTACTTTGATATACAAGCCAGTACCAAGAGCCATAATAAGCTCAATCCATAATCTGCTCCGGCACGAGTTGCTTGTACCAAATGTGAAACACCAACAGCAGCTCCGGCCATAAGTATGCCGGGACCAATAACTTGAAACACCTTAGTTTTGAAACGATTCATAAAAACAGATCACCAATTTAAATGAGAGCCATACAGTTTACCACTACATGTAAAATGAACTATTTGACAATTTAATATGAATAACCAATGCTCACGCCAAAATAGCGTAGAAAAGTGATATCGACAAATATGCAGAACAAGCTTTATAAAAATGATCTCTCAGATGTATCTTTTTATCAATTTGGGCATCACCCTTCACTTCGTTATGGGTCGCTATGTTACGTGGCTCACTATTCGTTCGGCCTCGATTCCACTTCGTTTCATCGAGTCTGGCTTCGCATCCGCTACGCCACCACTCCACAGCGCTGATGCAAATCAAGAGTAAAAATTAATATCATGAAAAAAAAGAATACAATCAGAATAATATTAATCACGCACAAACATAAAGTAGTACGACAAAGCCGATATGCTATGAGGATGATCGATTTTACCCTGCCTGAGGGCAGATAGGACTTCTTGTTCGCTCATCAGGACAACTTCGATATCTTCGGCATCGTCAAGCTTTAAACTATGGGTGAGTTCAGCATCTTTACACAAGAAATGAACAACGAGACTGTCAAGAAAAACAGAGTTTGAATAAATAGTATTGATTTTCTGCCAGGAGTTAGATGTGTAGCCAGTCTCTTCCTGCAGTTCTCGCTTAGCAGCACTCAATAAGTCTTCACCATCGTCAACTAATCCACCAGGAATCTCGAGGCTTTGCTTCATGGATCCATAACGTAGTTGTCTGACAAAAACGAAAAAGCCTTTTTTATCTATACAAATGATATTGGCAGCATGCCGCGAATGTAGACGTACGATTTTTACTTCCTTATCATTCCTTGGGTTAATCAGGTATTGAAAGTGAGCCTCGAATAATTTGAGATCAACAGGCGGATCTTTTCTCAAAGTTTTCCAGGAACGTGTAGACATAATGAAAGATTAAGATGATTTAACTTGAATAGCAAAACATGTACATTATGTATATGTAAAAGAAAGTCATAACCGACTCATTTGAATGACTAAGTAAGAGTCTATTCAAAAGAATAAACTCATATTAATACTAGGCAAGATTGGCAATTGATCAACCCTGTTATTAGTTATTCTTTCCAGGTAAAAAATATTGTTTCTGTTATACACATTGGTAACGGCCAATGTCGTCTCAAGTGTAAGGTTTTTACGAATATCAGTTACCTTTTTAATCGAAGCATCCAGTCTGTGGAAGTCAGGTAACCTACCGCCGTTTCTCTCGTCAGCATAGATGATATTAAGATCGTTATTGTCTCTAAGATAGTCAAAGTTAACCCCACTTGATACGTTTTGATTTTGAAAGAACCCTTGAGTCTGCGTAAACGGAAACCCTGTTCCATAGTTCCATCTTAGGCTGACCTCCCAATTGTTTTGATTACCAAAAATACGGGTGTAAACCACATTTAGGTTGTGTCTTCTATCAAAGTTAGCAGGGTACAATTGAATCCCATCATCTCTGAATACTCTCCCCAATGAATAAGCTGTCCAGAGAGAAGAGTTTTTGCCGGCATACTTTACAAGAAAGTCAATACCGTAAGCGTCACCAATTTCAGTTGCGAAATTAGGATCGTTAACCCTAAGCTTTATCCTATTCAAATTAATAAGCTGAGTAAATCTTTTGATATAGGGCTCGATGTTAACAGTCCATTGATTATTGACATCAATTTCAAATCCTCCAATGGCATGAATGGCACGTTGGATGCGATCATCAGCAGGCATGCCTGTATTTAAAAAATTCAAAGATTCACTCGGGCTCGATAAGAATCCTACGAATAAATTCACAATATCCCTTTCATTGACCGTGCTGATTAAGTTTTGAGAATATAATCCACCTGCAAATTTAAAGCGGAAATTATCAGTGATATTCCATTTAGCACTAAGCCTTGGCTCTGGTGAAATCGTATTCAAACTGGCATAGTATTGCACCCTAAATCCCGGCTCAAAAATCCACGGTCCTACTCGGTGAGTAAGTTTGATAAATGCTGCTGACTCAGTGTTGTTTTCAATAAAATTGGTCGTGAAGCCTAGTGGAGATCTAAACCTAAAATCAGTCGTAAAACCAATAAGTTCCAAGCCGTATGTCACATCAGTATTCAGTCCGTAGTAAGAAAAGTCTAATCCAATATTAAATCCATTTAGATTGGACTCTCTGGTATCAAAATCCAATTCATCCTGTCTTATAGAGTAATCGGTGTATGAAATAAAACCGCCTATGACAACATTAGACTGAGAAGGTATAATCCGAAAGTTGGTACCAATCCCAAGATTTGACCATTCGATTTCATTAAGTCCTGGGATATTGACCCTATCTGTGAAATTAAATCCGAACAAGTTAAGTTTAGAGCCATTTTCTGCTACAAACGATACCTTTCCATAAAGGTCAGAAAAAGCAAAAGGTAGACCCTCTCCGTTTTCTGTAGCGTAGTTGTATAACACTGGCGAAGTCCGATCAAGGTAGGAGTGCTTGCCCGTAAGTAGAAAGGAAGTACTGCCTCCCCCACTCTCTTTAAGCGGTACAAGTGGCCCTTCTAAAATAGCCCTTGCCTGAAAAGGACTGGCAGAAACCATACCACTAAGACGTTTCTTATTCCCCTCTCTTGTCCTGATATCTACAATGGCAGATACTCTACCTCCATGCTCAGCGTTAAATCCACCTGTGAAAATATCAGCACTACGAATAGTTTCTGTTTCAAAAACTGAGAAAAATCCGATACTGTGAAATGGGTTGAAAATAGTAATACCATCAAGCATTATACGGTTTTGGACCGGAGAACCTCCCCTTATAAAAATCTGACCGCCCTGATCTCCTGAAGTAATGACACCCGGTAAAATAGTAAGATACTGAGCAATATCAGCATCACCCGAGGCTGAGGGCATAGCCTTTATGTCTTTCTTCGTGGCTACAATTTTTGACACCTGTGTTTGTACTCTTGATTGATCGCTGGTAGCAGAAATTTCGACTTGATCAAGCTCGACACCTGCATCTTCAAGATAGATGTTCTTATAAATTATTGAACCGGAAGTAACTTTAACATTTAGAACGTATTCCTGATAGCCTATATAAGTAGCTATAAGTTCATAATCACCTGGAGGAACATCTGCTAAGGTGAAGAAACCTTCATCATTAGTATCGGTACCATATGTTGTACCCTCAAGGCCTACAGAAACATAACCTATAGGTTGACCTGTTTCTTTCTCATAAACATTACCTCTTATGATACCACCCCTTTGTGCTAGTGCGCTAAATGCTAAACCTAAGCAAATGGCCAAAAGCACGATTCTCTTATTCATAAAATTCAATACATTCAAAGTCGTGAAAAACTATTAAGTCAATTGTCTTTAAACCTATTTATGCACCTGAGGTACTATTGTGATTATTAAAAATAGAAATATGCTATTTGTACCATAATGCATATGTCGGCACGAAAAAAGAATTGCAAAGATAGAAAGCTTTACATTAGTATTAGGAAATAAGACTTTATAATTGGATATAAAAAAATGCAAGAGATGGTATCTCTTGCATTTTTTACTTTTAAAGACTGTATTTATTCGCTTGTAATAGGTAATCAGCAATTTGTCTGCGATTCACCTTAACATTCTCTATAGGATATTTTGTGAAGCGCTTGAGCCCTAGCGTCAAAACTTTCAAAAGATCTCCGTCAGCAAACGAGCCAAGCGCATCAGTGGCGTATTTCTGAATCCTGGCTTGTGCATCGTGACAAAACTGCCTAAGAATGGTATTGTAAATATCTATATTGGACTTTAAGTCATTTTCACTAAGTTTTAATACTCTTAAAAGAAGTGACTCTGCCATAAATGTATCAATAAGAATGTCAGAAACGTTCATTACAACCTCCTGCTCTTCCTTTAAATTTAACTCTCCATCCATCTGCTTTTTTGCTGCTGCTCCAGCCACCATAAGTGCAATTTTCTTGAAATCTTTTATGGCCTTTTTCTCAGCAGCATAACTCCCTTCTAGTTTTTCCATTGATGGCATAGAAGACAATTCTTTCTGAACATCCCAGGCAGGACCGACGAGGTCTAAGTGGCCTTTCATCGCCTTTCTAAATAACATATCTACCATAAGCAGACGGTTAATCTCATTGGTACCTTCATAGATTCTGTTGATGCGAGAGTCTCTGTAAGCTCTAGCTGCAGTATATTCTTCAGAGAAGCCAATACCACCATGAACCTGTACGGTTTCATCTACTACAAAGTCCAACACTTCTGATCCGGCAACCTTGAGAATAGAACACTCAATCGAATAGTCTTCTGCTGCTTTCAGTGTAGACTCTGAAAAACTGCTCCCCTCTTCTAAATGAAAGGATTTTGCTTTCTGCATCAAGTCTGAAACACGATATTGAGCACTCTCAAGTGCAAAGATTTTTATAGCTTGTTCTGCCAACTTGGTTTTAATAGCTCCAAAGTTTCCAATGGGCTGACCAAACTGATGTCGCTCATTGGCATATTGTATAGCTGTTTGACAACTCATTTTTGAGCCACCGAGGCACAAAGCCCCTAATTTAAAACGGCCAATGTTAAGCACGTTAAACGCAATATGGTGCCCTTTTCCAATTTCTCCTAACACATTATCAACTGGTACTTTAGCGTTATCGAAAAACACTTGACGGGTTGAACTTCCCTTAATACCCATTTTAGGCTCTTCTTCTCCCAGACTTAGACCTTCTGTCTCTTTATCGACTATAAATCCTGTAAACTTATCGCCATCAATCTGAGCAAATACAATAAAGACATCTGCGAATCCGGCATTGGTAATCCACATTTTTTGACCGGTTAATAGATAATGCTTCCCATCGTCAGAAAGAATAGCCTTTGTTTTTGCTGCCAAAGCATCAGAACCGGAATCCGGCTCTGTCAGGCAATAAGAAGCTTTCAACTCTCCTGTTGCTAACTTAGGAAGGTATTTTGACTTTTGGTCGTCAGTACCAAAGTAAAAAATTGGCAACATGCCTATTCCAATATGAGCTGCAAAAGCAACGGCCATGGATCCTGAAGGTCCAATCTTTTCGCTTATAATTGTATTAGTGTTGGTATCTAACTCCATGCCGCCATATTCTGATGGCATGTGTGCACCTAAAATACCAATCTCACCCATCTTTTCCACAATATTATTTGCTGCCCCTTCCTTTAGACTTTCGATGTCTTCTACTTTGGAATAAATCTCTGACAAAACAAAGTCTTCACACATCTGAGCAATCATTTTTTGCTCTTCATTAATATCCTCTGGAATATAAACATTTTTATGATCGCTGTCTTTGATGATGAACTCACCACCTTTTAACACGCCTTCTTGTTTTACTTCGCTTGACATATTTTCTACTCGTTTAAATTAATTAATGATTCAATGCTATAAATATAATGCTATATCTCCAACTTTATGATATGATAATAGCAATTATTTGATATATAATTTTAGCACCCAATTTTTATATTTTAAACTTCAAATTAAAACACAATATATTTTCTACCAGCCTCAAATATTCTATTATAGCAATAATACTAATTAATAGTATCCAGTATCTGATTACCTCTAGTCTATATAAAAAAAATTGGCTATACAATTATATTACAACCACATAAATATAATACTTCTATCAGTATCAAAATATCATATTGGACTTTATTTCACGCGCAATATATCAGCAGACAGCTTAATTATTTACAAGCTACAATATTGTGAATTATAATAGCACAAGAAAGCAAGAAAGCTTTATAATGAAGAAATGGTTTGTATTGCTAATAGTATCATAGCACTTGATTCTATATTATGAAAAGTATCGTACTAATTCTAGACCTAGAGATTAATAGAAATGAATCACGCCTTAGTGGGTCGAGCATTGCTAGCACGTAGCATATAACCTAATATTTAAATTCGGTCAAGAAAGAATAATAGACAAAATGAAAAACAGAAAACTGGTCATCTATTACCAATAGTCTTCTATATATTCTATCTTTCTAAGGAATCTTAAACCAACAGAAAGTTCTACAGTAGCATTTCTAATATTTTGTTCAGGCAAAGTCCTTAGATTACCAGTGAAAGGGTCAGGAAAATTTTGTAAGGGAGGCACATAAATTTGTCGACTAAAGTCGGGGCTTATCGTTAATTCAAAAGTGAGACCAATCAGCTCTTGTAAAGCCCATTCTACTCCTCCTCCAACATTTATACCATAGTTAAAGGGGCGAATACCACCTTCAAATCCTTGAAAGCTTTGAAGATTATAGTTAACCGTGTAATCACCTCTTATCCCCAAGGAATAAAACCACTTTTTATCAGTATCCAAGTCAAATTTTTGCTTTGCACCTACAACCACTGAAATGTTTTCAAACTGAAGAGCTGAAGTAAAAGCAGGGATGGCAATGTTATCTGCATCTGTCCTGCCTCCGGGAAACCTAACCGCACTTCCTCTAACATGATAGCCCGCCTGCAAAAACAAAGAGTAAGCATCAGAAACATTATCATGAGTCTCTATAAATGCTGCTGCATGATATCTGAATAGTAATGAGTTGTTTCTAGGTCTGCCGTCCCATAATTGATACCCTGCAGATGGACCTAGTTTCAGGCCGAATGCATAGCTCTGCGCACTTAGATCATGAACCATTAGTCCTAATAAAACAATATATAAAGAAGATGTAAGTAGCTTTTTCATACTGCAAATCTAAGGAATTAATAACAATTGACCAATTGAAATAGTATCGTCAGTCAATGTATTCTTTGACTTTAACTCATATACACTAAGGTTGAATTTTCTTGATATGCTGTATAGTGTATCGCCTGCTTGCACTGTATAGGTCTGATGGCCTTTGCCTTGGTCACTTACCTCAGGGTTCTCAATATCCTCATTATGAGCTAGTACCATTTCATTGATTTCCAACTCTTCAACAGTTTCTTGATCTGTGCCTTGATTTCGATCATTGCTTCTTTGAAGCTTGCTTGAGGAAAGTTTGACAACATCAGATCTTTTTCTTCTTGATTTAAGATATATGACCTCACCGGTAGCAGGCTCTTGCCCTTCTTTCAATCTATTCTTATAACGCAAACTACGAAGTCTGATACCAAACTTTTGAGCCACATCTATAAGTTCCTCACCTTCTCTCATTTTATATGTAGACTGTTTCCCTCTGTAACGTCCGCGCTTTCTAGAGAAATATATTCTATCTCCATAGGTCAGCTCTTCTTCTTGACTACTAATATGCTCATTATATCGTATTATTCTTTTTTGATCAACGCTATGCCTTTCAGCCAGGTCTGATACACTTTCACCGTGCATAGCATATACCATACGCACACCGTTATTAAATTTTTGTTTACGCGGAAGCATTGCATTGTTCATAGACTTACCCTTAGAACCGAGGTTTGCTACCACCGGCATATCAGGTACATGATCAATGGCTTGGTCATATTTGTACAGTTCATAATCCTCTATCAATTTGATCAATCGCTGTGCATATGTAGGAGCAGTAGCGTAGCCTGCTTTCTTAAGACCATGTGCCCAGGACTTATAATCCGTAGATTCGTATGAAAATAAAAAATTATATCTACTGTACTTACTCGGATTGCGTAGAAACTCTGAATGGGCCACAAATGACTCTTCTACACTTTTGAATACTCGAAAACAAGATTTGACTAATCTACCATTCCGATAATCATCATCTTCTTTATGATAGGTCTTTCCATTCCAATCACCACCGCATTTTATGCCGAAATGATTATTCGCCTTGCGTGCAAGCTCACTTCTACCGGCATTGGACTCTAAAAGTGCTTGAGCTAGTTTAATACTCGCAGGAATCCCTGTTCTATGCATTTCTGAAACGGCGATTGCACTATACTTATCAGCATATGCTTCGAATACTTGCCTTTGTGCCATCACACCGGTGCACAAAAATAAGAGTAAAAACGTACTGATTATTATCTCCTTCATGACCTTACCCTTTATTGTGAATTTGCTTTGTCAATAGTATGTAACGCACTAACATCAAATTATAACTTATTCCTACTTAATAAAATCGCTATCAAAATAGGAACATTAAAGATTCGCTTATTAAGCACAAATATAACAAATATTTATAATATGTATATGCCATTAAAAGTTTTTATTATGTTAATATGAATGGCTTAGAGCGTACATTTTACATTGTGGTTTTATTTTACCCCGGATTATGCATTAGAAAATCCCTGCCCGCCACCTGTCGATGGCAGCAGGCGGGTATTACGGCTTCAAATGGCTTCAAAATAAGTCGCTTTGCTTGATTTTGTTCAATCACCAGGCTACATCTAATATCTCCTGAAATCATCTGGAGCTTAGAGAATT
>SLDF01000199.1 GCA_007125435.1 Saprospiraceae bacterium | reverse complement strand
GAGTAAGCTAGTAAATGATAATAAAACTGAGCCGCCTCTGGCTCAGCGTCGACTGCAACAATAATAAAAAACGGAATTAAGTTTAATCTTGCGAGCTTTCAACAAAACTAAAGCCACTAGATACATAGTGACTGCCCATGAGACTGACAGGAATACAAGCGGATAGCCCGGTCCGCCAGGACACGCCCACATTACCCTAATTATTCACTTTTTTTCAAAGAAGAATCATGTGTATGTTTGCCTGCTTCTCCTTGCAATTGTATATTTTAGCGATTGATAAAAAAGAAGGAAAATGAAGCATATAGAATTTACCATAGAGGCGCAAGTCGGTGTCATAAAGCTTAATCGGCCTGAGGTCTACAATTCATTCAATAAGACTATGGCCATGGAAGTGCAAGATGCGCTTGATCAATGCGCAGCAGATGACAATGTAAGAGCTGTATTTTTCACGGGTAATGGCAAGGCATTCTGTGCGGGTCAGGATCTGAAAGAGGTAGTTGATCCGGATGGTCCGCCTCTTCGGTCAATCGTCAAAGATCATTATAATCCCATCATCATAAAAATGCGCCAATTGCCGAAGCCTATACTCTGCGGAGTGAACGGTGTGGCTGCCGGTGCAGGTGCTAATATTGCACTTGCCGGAGATGTCGTTATCGCCAAATCATCGGCTGCATTCATACAGGCATTTAGTAAGATTGGACTGATACCGGACAGCGGGGGAACGTACACCTTGCCTCGCCTGATTGGGTTCCAAAAAGCTTCGGCGCTGATCATGCTGGGTGACAAAGTCAGTGCTGTGGAAGCAGAGCGTATGGGCATGATTTACAAGGTCGTTAATGACGACACATTTGACGATGAAGCTAAAAGACTGTGCGGTCAGCTGGCTCAGCTACCTACCAAAGGTCTGGCATTAAGTAAGGAAGCGCTGAATGCATCAATGTCCAACTCACTGGAAGCACAGCTCGACCTGGAAGAACAACTTCAATATCAAGCGGGCTCTACTCATGACTACAACGAGGGCGTACAGGCATTCCTTGAAAAGCGCCGCCCCGTATTTAAAGGCCATTAATATGTTAAATACAGAATTTAATGTGACGAACGATATTGCCTCGTCTCATACTTTGCCGGGGGCATTCTATAGGGAGCCAGCATATCTGGAATGGGCAGCTGAGGCTATATTTGCACCGTCGTGGCAAGTTATAGGTCATGCATCCGTATTGGAGAAGGGCCCTTTTGTATACCCTTTCATATTGCATCCTGATTTGCTCAATGAGCCGCTAATGCTATCCATTGAAAGTGATCAAGATATGCGCGTATTGTCGAATGTGTGCACACACAGAGGCAATATTATCGTGAAAGAGGCAGGTCCCAGAAGATCATTGGTGTGTGGATATCACGGTCGGAGGTTTGACCTTAAAGGCTGCTTCAGGCATATGCCAGAGACAAAAGGCATGAAAAACTTTCCATCAGAAAGGGATAATCTCCCGTCACTTCCGCTCAGGGACTGGAAAGGGTTTTACTTTACGGCATTGGAGCCGGGCTTGATACCCTTCGATGCCTGGATAGAAAGTATGGAAGATCGCATAGGCTGGATGCCGGTAGAGACTTTTGCATACGATGCCGAGAGGAGTAAGTCCTATGACGTGGAGGCCAATTGGGCCTTGTACTGTGACAATTACCTCGAAGGTTTTCACATACCTTTTGTCCACCCTGAGCTCAATCAGGATCTTGACTATGGACAATATGAAACCATACCCATGGACTGGGGTGTATTACAGGTCGGTATTGGCAATGCCGGAGATGCCGTATTTGATTTACCCAAGGATAGTCCGGACTATGGCAAACCTGTAGCGGCCTACTACTATTGGCTGTTTCCAAATGTGATGTTTAACTTTTATCCATGGGGACTTTCACTTAATATTGTTCAGCCGATTTCTTCGTCTCGCACTCGTGTAGAGTTTCATACCTATGTATGGCGCGAGCAACTGCTCAATGAGGGAGCCGGCGCAGATGTTGATACCGTAGAACTACAGGACGAAGATATCGTAGAAAGCGTACAAAGAGGTATCCAGTCAAGACTATACAAGCAGGGGCGCTTCTCTCCAAAGATGGAGACAGGTGTACACCGCTTTCATCAAATCATACAATCATTAATCAAACAAAAATAGACATGAGTCGAATCGAAAAAGTAGGCGTCATAGGATCCGGAGCTATGGGAGCCGGTATAGCACAAATAGCTGCTATGTCAGGCTGTGATGTCATCATTACAGACCAATCCAATGAATCGCTGGTAGCAGCCAGAGAAAATATTTCTTTCAGTCTTAATAAGTTTGCATCTAGAGGAAAGATCACAGATGATGACGTCAAAGCCATAGAAGGCCGGTTACATTTCACAGAGAATATGAGTGCGTTTGAAGGTTGCCAATTGGTGATCGAAGCCATAGTAGAAAATCTGGAAGTGAAGCAATCCGTATTTTCTGCTGTAGAAAAGATAGTTGGTGATGACTGTATATTAGCCTCTAACACATCATCATTATCAATTGCTTCGATAGCGGCAGCTTGTCAGCAACCTGAGCGTGTTATTGGCTTACACTTTTTTAATCCGCCTGCCCTTATGCCGCTCGTAGAGGTGATTCCGGCTCTGCAGACAAGGATCGGGCTTGCATCAACGCTTGCCAGACACATGCAGAGCTGGGGTAAATTACCTGTGATCGCCAAAGATACACCGGGTTTTATTGTCAATAGGATTGCACGACCTTTCTACGGTGAAGCCATACGGATGCTCGAGGAGGGCATAGCTGACGCTGCCACCATTGACTATGCTATGACAGAGTTGGGTGGCTTTCGTATGGGGCCATTTACTTTGATGGATTTCATAGGGCACGATGTTAACTATGCCGTCACTGAAACTGTGTTTGAGGCCTTCTTCTACGATCCCAGGTACAAGCCATCATTCACGCAAAAACGAATGGTAGAAGCCGGCTATCTCGGTCGTAAAAAGGGAAAGGGATTCTACAACTATAATGAAGGAGCTACAAAGGCTGAACCCGTCATGGATAAGGCACTGCATGAGCAGATTTTGATGCGGATAGTGGTCTTACTGATCAATGAAGCTGCTGATGCTCTATACCTTGGCATTGCTAGCCGAGACGACATCGATACGGCCATGACCAAGGGCGTTAACTATCCCAAAGGGCTCCTCAGGTGGGCCGATGAGATTGGCATTCAAAGCTGCGTAGATCAGATCGATGAACTACAAATGTTCTACCGGGAAGATCGATATCGATGTAGCCCTCAACTCCGCCTGATGGCCAGAGATCAAAAGACATTTTACGGGTGATTAGTTGGATATAGGACAGGTATGGTATAGGATGAACGTGTCCTTAAGGACCTGGCTATAAGCTTGTATTCATTGGTCTGCCAAAGAGTATCGCTGCTGTTTTGAGTGGCTTTTACTTTTAGTGGCTGTTCAATTGAATATTCTTAGATAAGGTTTTAGTCATGATTTAGGTCGATGCTGAGCCAGAGGCGGCTCAGTTCCTTTATTTAGGATAGTGATTTTGATCAAGACTTGAAGAAGCTGAGCCGCCTCTGGCTCAGCGTCGACTGTAACAATAATAAAAAACGGAATTAAGTTTAATCTTGTGAGCTTTCAACAAAACTAAAGCCACCAAATGCATAGTGACTGCCCTTGAGACAGTCAGGAATACAAACGGATAGCCCGACCCCGCGCGATAGCAAGGGGGGCACACCCAATTACAACTCATAACGATAACGATGACCCAAATAACCCACGGGACATGCAAAACCTAAATCATCGGTAAATCAAGAATGTATGAGCAGTGTGATGTAATTCGTGGGTAAATCTTAATTTTGCAACAAAGAGGGGGTGAATTTCATTTTTGTAACTGGGAAGTGTGTCAATGGCGAAAGAGACATCATAAAAAGCGCAGAGTTTTGTTTGAAGTAGGATTTATAACGGTGACATTTTGGGATATACTGGATATTTTTATATTCGGATACCTGCTGTATAGTCTTTATCGGCTGCTCAAGGGCGGTGTGGCTTTTTATATCTTGCTGGCGCTGGTGTTATTGTACGGTCTGTGGTGGTTGTTTCAGTTTTTGAATATGAGCTTGATGAGTTCTATGTTTGGTCAATTTGCAAACATAGGTGTCA
This sequence comes from Saprospiraceae bacterium, assembly GCA_007125435.1. Lineage (GTDB taxonomy): Bacteria > Bacteroidota > Bacteroidia > Chitinophagales > Saprospiraceae > SLDF01. Next base: position 5,648 of record SLDF01000199.1, on the reverse strand, counting down.
TCTTATTGATCGTCGTATTTCAGCCAGAGATAAGGCAGTTTTTGACAGTACTGGGTAGTACGGCTGCGAGAAAGAAGGTGCCGCTGCTTAAGCGATTCATACATATCGGCCGGATGACACCAATGGGCGATACTAAGAACACAACGCTCGAAGAGGTAAAAGGCGCGATCATGTCAATGGCCTCGCATAAGACGGGTGCGTTGATATTGCTGGCTAGAGAGGAACACCTCAACTCATTCAAAACCACGGGTGTGAAGCTGGATGCAAGGGTGAGCCAGCTCATCATAGAAAGTATTTTCGAGAAGAACAGTCCTATGCACGATGGCGCTATGATCATTGTAAGGGATCGCATCTATGCCGCCAGTAGTATATTGCCTCTGACGTATGATCCTTCTCTACCGCTGAAGTACGGGCTGAGACACAGGGCAGCTATTGGGGCATCAGAGATGGCTGATGTCATGGCCCTGGTCATCTCTGAGGAATCGGGTAATATATCCTATGTCTACAGAGGCGAGATCAGCGACATCAAAAGCGAGGAAAAGTTGCATGAGATACTTAAACAATATGATTTTTAACAACATATACTGAACCGCCTCATGATAGATATAAAACGTTTGGCTGAATGGGAGATCAAGAAAGAACAACATGAGGCCATACATCAATTACTGGACAAAAGCTTTAACGGATATCCTAAGGGAAAGACATTCTTTAGGCAACAACCCGCATTCAGATACCTGGTGTATACAGAAGAGATGCTCATAGGGCAATGCGGCGTAGAGTCAAGGGCGATTTATAATAATGGAGGCTTGCGCAGGATATTTGGACTAAGCGACTTCTGCATTCACCCGGAGCATCAAAATCAAGGTATAGGTCAGCAGCTCATTAGTAGAGTCATTGCAGATGCAGCTAAGACTGACTACGACTATATCATAAGCCTGACAGCAGAAGATGGGTTTTATACAAGTGTGGGATTTGAAGTTCATGATACATTTTGCAGGTGGCTGATATTAGCAGATGATAAATCTTTTGGTCTAGTACACCGCAAACTTGAAGACTGTCTCTGTGTATATCCATTGAAGTCAGATGCAAATTGGGATCCCGGCTTTGCCGACTTTCTCGGTACACTTTTCTAGCAGATAATCAGCGGAATTCCGTGATTTTCACATAGAAAATAGCTACTTTCGCCCTCTGTTTCAGCAGACGTGACTATGCGATGTATACGAGCATAGGCAGGATTAGAGACACACTTACTTAATCAGAAAAATAAAATCGAATGGATACACTACACGACTATTTAGAAAAGCATAAAGATAGATTTTTAGAAGAATTGCTTGACCTCTTGAGGATACCTTCTATCTCAGCTGACTCGGCTTACAAGGCCGATGTGCTGAAAGCTGCAGAATTTGTAGCTGACAAATTGAAGGCCGCAGGAGCAGATAATGTAGAGGTCTGTCCAACAGATGGACATCCCATCGTTTACGGTGAAAAACTTATAGATCACAATTTGCCAACCGTGCTTGTCTACGGCCACTATGATGTACAGCCTCCAGACCCGCTGAACTTGTGGGATTCACCGCCATTCGAGCCGGTGATAAAGAAAACAGACCTTCACCCTGAAGGTGCCATCTACGCCAGAGGTGCTTGTGATGACAAGGGTCAGATGTATATGCATGTCAAAGCCTTCGAGATGATGATGGCGACCGGCAATCTGACATGTAATGTAAAGTTCATGCTGGAAGGTGAAGAAGAAGTAGGGTCTGAGCATCTGGGCGTATTCATCAAAGCCAATAAAGAAAAACTCAGCTCAGATGTCGTATTGATATCAGATACAGCTATGCTTGCCAATGATACGCCAAGTATAGATGTCGGTCTGAGAGGGCTATCGTATATGGAAGTCGAAGTAACTGGACCAAATAGAGATCTGCACTCAGGTGTCTATGGCGGTGCTGTAGCCAACCCGGCAAATATTCTGGCGAAGATGATTGCATCTTTGCAGGATGAAAATAATCGCATTACCATTCCCGGCTTTTATGATGATGTAGATGAACTAAGCCAGGAAGAAAGAGCAAAAATGGCTGAAGCGCCCTTTGATCTGGAAGCTTATAAGGCGGACCTTGACATAAACGCTGTCTGGGGCGAAGAGGGCTACTCGACTATGGAAAGGGCGTCAATCAGACCGACCCTGGATGTCAATGGTATATGGAGCGGATATATAGGTGAAGGTGCTAAAACGGTGCTGCCATCAAAGGCGTATGCTAAAATCAGCATGCGATTAGTGCCGCACCAAGACTCACATAAAATATCGGCATTGTTTCAGAAGCATTTTGAGTCCATAGCCCCTGACTGTGTAAAAGTGAAGGTGACTAGCCATCATGGCGGAGAGCCGGTGGTGACGCCGATTGATAGTGCGCCTTTCATAGCAGCAAGTAATGCCATGGAGAAGACATTTGGAAAAAAGCCAATTCCTACAAGGGGAGGTGGAAGTATACCAATAGTGGCTCTTTTTGAGTCAGTGCTTGGCTTGAAATCTGTTTTATTCGGATTTGGGCTGGACTCTGACAATTTACATTCACCGAATGAGAAGTATGGATTGTTTAATTACTACAAAGGCATTGAGACCATACCTTATTTCTTCAAGTATTATGCTGAGGAAATGTAATCTTTGAAAAGGTGTATCGTTACAAGTGAGTGCTTTTTAGAATAGCACGCCTCAATCAAGAATATCGAAAAGGAATGTTTATTACTTAAATCAAATTCAAAATGAAGTTATTAAATCAATTTTTTATCGCAACAGTTGTGCTGTCAATAGCCGTCACAGCATGTGCACAAAAACAGGAAAAGGAAATGGATTCACTTAGTTATGGTGTGGGTATACTTGTTGGAAGTAACCTCGCACAGCAAGGTCTGGAGGAAATAGATGTAAATGACCTTGCAATAGGTCTTTCAGATGTCATCAATGGCGAAGATCTGAGAATGACACTGGAAGAAGCCAATGAAGTATTAACGGCATTCATGCAAGCTCAGCAGTCCAAGCAAATGGCTGGTGCCATAGAAGAAGGCGAGGAATTTTTAAGAAAGAATGCGGAGAAGGATAATGTTGTTGTGTTGGAAAGTGGCTTACAATATGAAATCATCCAAGAGGGGACAGGGCCAAAACCTGGTCCTACCGACAGAGTGACCACGCATTATCATGGAACCTTGATTGACGGTACTGTTTTTGATAGTTCGTATGACCGCGGCGAGCCGGCATCATTCCCTGTCAATGGCGTGATCAAGGGTTGGACAGAGGCATTGCAGCTTATGCCTGTTGGTTCAAAGTGGAGGCTATATGTACCTTATGACCTGGGATATGGCGAACGAGGAGCAGGCGCTCAGATCAAACCATACGCCACATTGATATTTGATGTGGAGTTGTTATCAATAGATTAATTCCATATGCAGCCGACTTCTCTAGGAGTCGGCTGTATTCATTTTAGTGCATATCGATATGCATATTGACATCATAAGTATACAGCCGGGATTATTAGAGAGCCCTTTTCAGCACTCTATCATGAAGCGCGCATCAGATAAGGGACTGTTGTCCATTGCGATCCATGATTTACGACCATTTGGACTGGGTAAATACAAGCAGATCGACGATTATCAATATGGGGGAGGGGCAGGCATGGTGATGATGTGCGAACCGCTTTCAAATTGTATAGAGTCCCTTCAGCAAGAAAAAAAGTATGACGAAGTCATCTATATGACACCCGATGGAGGAACATTGAATCAATCCATGGCCAATCAGTTATCCCTAAGCCAGAGTCTTCTCATAATATGCGGACATTACAAGGGGATAGATCAGCGGATAAGAGATATGTATGTTACCAAAGAGATTTCAATCGGAGATTATGTCCTGTCCGGCGGTGAGCTTGCCGCAGCTGTTCTTGTGGATAGCATTGGACGTCTACTGCCCGGTGTATTAAATGATGGCAGCTCTGCGCTTTCAGATTCATTTCAGGATAATCTACTAGCGCCTCCCGTGTACACACGTCCCGCAGAATTCAAGGGTGCAAAAGTGCCAGATATCCTGTTATCAGGCCATGAGGCTAAAATTGATGCATGGAGATATGAGCAATCAATAGAGAGGACAAAGAGGCTGAGACCGGACTTATTAGGTGAGTAATCTATAGACTATACATTTACATATGCATGCAATTGATCTTCAGTGGTTTTTAAAGATTAATCAGCTGGACTTTCCGGCAATTATTGAAACTATTCTGGTGTACTGGCGCAATGCAGCAACTTGGCTACCTTTATATGTCTTATTGATTCTGGGCATCATCATCAAGTTGAAAAAGCATGGTGTGCTGATAGTATTATTTGCTATTGCAACAGCAGGTGTATCAGACCTCACCAACTCCAGACTTCTCAAACCGGCATTTGAACGACCTCGGCCATGCCATACACTGACACAAGAAGATGGACTGTCTCTAAAAGTAAAATGTGGCAGAGGGTATAGCATGCCTTCGTCTCATGCAGCCAATCATTTTTCATTGGCCTTATTTTTGTTTTTGAGCCTGGGTGTGAAAGCAAGACGTTTTACTGCAGTATTATTGCTCTGGGCTGTCATCGTAGGATTTGCACAGATTTTCGTGGGGGTGCATTATCCATTTGATGTATTGGTAGGGTTCACATGGGGGAGTATGCTGGCGATCGGATTTTACAGACTCAATGATACCATCTGGTCATTCTTATATCGGTATGATCAGCATAAAAAAAACAATGCTTCCTAAGGTTAGAAAGCATTGTTCATTAAGTGGAATAATTACCCGACGTATTCTACAGGCGAGCTTTTGACTTATATCCCAATTTTGTCAGAAATGTCGTTTATGCTCTTTTTCATTGAATCACTAATGGAGTCAAAAGTAGATTTAGCCTCTTCCCACTTCTCTTTAGAGGCATCTTGTAACTCATTAAATTTAGCTTCTAGTTCTGATTGCTTAGATTTGAGATCTGTTATCATCTCATCATACTTTTTCTTGCCATCTTCTGATGCTGCTGCTTTTTTTGCTTTTAATTCATTGATTTTAGCAGAAAACTCGTGCATCTTCTGTTTGGCTTTTGCTTGAAATTCTTCTTTGTTCATATATTGTTTTATGTGATTAAATTATGTTGTGATAAATAAATTTACTTGCTGAATGCACTTAGCATCCAATGTACTTTTTCTGTTCTTTTAATATATTCTGTCAATAAGTCTTCAGTAGCTACATCGCCCAATTCTGCTGCTTTTTCATGTGCATCAATGAGAAACGATAAAATGGTTTCAAAGTCATTGAGTGTTTCTGTCATCATTTTATCAGCAGATAAATCATTTTCTGATTCCTCAATCTCTGCTACCTCTAAATACTTTTTAAGCGTACTGTAAGGCTTTTTCCCAAATACGCGAATGCGCTCTGCTATTTCATCAATTTGTACCTTGACCTGATCATACTCTTGCTCGAAAAACTCGTGAAGTTCAAAAAACGTATGACCTTCTACATTCCAGTGAAAATTTCTCAGCTTTTGGTAGTGAACATGGTAATTTGCCAATAAGGAATTAAGTGATTCGACTATGGCTTTTGTTTCATCTTCTCCATAGCCTAACTTTCTATAATTTTTCATCTATT
>SLDF01000211.1 GCA_007125435.1 Saprospiraceae bacterium | reverse complement strand
GACTACCATCAATCCAACTTGATGTTATGAATGTGTAAATCTAACAAATATTTATTAACCAAAGAATAAGCGTAGTATATGCATGTCTTTATAAACATACTTCCTTTCTATAACGAAGACACACATACAGGATGGAATCCATCTGTGTAACACATAATTCCTACAAAATTTCTTTATTAATGGTTCTTTATTTGTACTTTTGCGTTCCTGCGAAAGCAGCCCACGTGGCGAAATTGGTAGACGCGCTATCTTGAGGGGGTAGTGTCCTATGGATGTGCTGGTTCGAATCCAGTCGTGGGCACCATTTTATCATCATTTTATGCTGAAGCCTTGATATCCAATTATGGGGACTTTTACCAGAGTCACACCTTTTACTTCAGCATTTTGTGACCCCGTAGTGCAAAACATCAATAATTTACCCAAATCATCTTCACTACCTTCCGCCTCGATATAGACAGAGCCGTCCTCTAGGTTTTCAACAGTCCCAGTCAGGCCTAATTCTTCCGCCTTATCTTTTGTAGTTTGTCTGAACCAAACGCCCTGTACCTTTCCATCTACTCTTATGGCGAATCTCACTTTATCCTTCATGTATGTTTGTTGTGTTTTGGTCGCACGAATGTACGAAAAATTAACAAGGACTCGTAAAGAAGATATAAACTGAGTGTATTGGCTTTGACAAAGGAGCCTGCATTCAAAGCCAAAGCACCCAGCCCTCATTCTTGATTTCATTCATTGTTTTATACTTTCTAATTCCACTAAGGGTCCCTTCACTGGGTGATCAAAAATATATTGTGAAAAAACTATCGTATAATTAGTTTCCATAACATATAATATACATATATTGTGCTAAATATGCATTACATAATCTTTTAATTTATTGTTTATGAGACTGGGTTTGTTTTTAATTATTGTTTTTCCCCTGTTATTTGTGTCTTGTGTCAAAGACGAAGAGGCTATGGTCAAGCCTGAAAATCAGGTTGAAAAGCTTAAGAAACCAGGTAAATTCAGACCATTCAAGGGTAAATTGGTGTCCTTACCGGCAGGGGGTGCAGATCTGGATTGTGACTGCAATGGCGTGCCACCAATGTATCTGAGTGGAACAGGAAACGTTACCCATATGGGCAAAGTCAACACTGAGGGCGTATCTTGCTCAGTACAGCAGCCGTATGGATTTAGCGTAGATGGCTGTGTAAGTCTCATTGCTGCTAATGGTGATGAAGTATTCTCGGATATTGATCCATATGACCTTTTCATTAATACGGACTGCTTTTGTGAAGCAAATGGTCAGACCCAAGGTCAGATTGTCGGAGGCACCGGCAGATTTGAAGATGCTACAGGTCAGGTAGATATTACTGTTCATCTGGACATGGAGACTTTTGAATTTACTGTCACTCTAGATGGACAAATAAGTTATTAAGTTATTGCACAGCAGGCTTCATCGCTTATTCTGAATATCATTTTATATAGAAGAATCTATTGAGCAACTCCTATTGGGTGAGGGGTAGTAATGGATATGAGATGGTAGCGAACAGATGCATAGTCCTCAGGGTACCGGCGACCAGCGGAAGCCGAGTATCCCTGAGCCAGACTATGCCTGTGAGGTGCCGTCGAATAGTAATGGATGACCCGACCCTCCACATCCCACTTCTTGTATCCCGTAGCATGAGAGATAACACGGTTTATGTTTTGGGAATTCGCAATGAGAGTTCAAGCATAGGATGGGGAGGGGCACCCCAAAAACAACTACAAAAATGAACTCATAGGCGAAAACATGAGTTGACAATTATACTTAAAGTAAACTTTTTATCGCATAGAATGAAGATATTTACCCTTGTTACCTTACTGACTTTATCCATCAGTGCCCTGGCGCAGCAGCATCAGATACTAGATGTATTCAGGGTCTATGAGGTCAATGGGAAGGTCCATATCGACTGTACTACATCTGCGGGAGAGACATGCAACGGCATCGTCTATTACAGATCTGAGGATAATGAAAATTTTGAAATGATAGGTCAGGTTTTCGGGACGTGTGGCAGCCCTGATTTTGCTGTGAGATATACACATATTGATGAAGAACCTATAGTGAACAAGCCATCATTCTACAAAGTTAATTTTGGCGGATGGGGCTATACAGAATCAAGGACTGTCACCGTTTTTGATTTTGAGCAAGTAGGCTATCAAGTCAGACCAAATCCTGTGGTCAACGAGGCTCAAATTTTCTTTCATAACCCTTCAGGAGAACAATTTGAACTGGCGCTGCATGATCTACTGGGCAGAATTGTACATACAGATGTGACAAATGACAATCAATTTCATCTGGAGGCTAGTAACTTCAAAGGGAGTGTTTATATTTTTTCGATCACCAATGTCAATTCAAACAAACATATCACCGGTAAATTACTCATCAAATAGCACCTCACTCCAATTCAACTAATAGCCGAATAAGAGGTCATCATCAAACTAAGCACATCCATTTTTGTTATCCTCACGTAATTACAACAAAGATTAATGAAGACAGGTATATTAGTAGTAAACTTAGGCACACCGGATGATCCATCTCCGTCCTCAGTGTACAGGTATTTGAAGCAATTTTTACTAGATCCAAGAGTTATAGACTATCCATGGCTGGCAAGACAGTTACTGGTGAGAGGAATCATTGTGCCATTTAGGCATAGAAGCTCGGCAAAGCTATACAAGAAGCTATGGACAGAAGAGGGTTCTCCGCTCAAGGTCTATGGTGAAGCTGTAGAAGCAGCATTGCAAGAAGCTATGGGAGATGATTTTGTAGTGCGATTGGCCATGAGGTATCAGCAGCCGTCTATACAAGAGGGGCTGGACTTTCTAAGACAAAAGAAAGTGGATAAAATAGTAGTATTCCCAATGTTCCCTCAATATGCTTCGGCGACAACAGGTAGTATACATGATGAGGTCATGCGAATTGTCAGGTCTTACCAAAGCTTCCCGGAGCTTCATTTTATTTCTTCATATTATGACCACCCCGGTGTAGTCGAGGTATTTGCTGAAAATGCCCGTAAGTTTGACCTGGACAGCTATGATCATTTTTTATTTAGCTTTCACGGGCTGCCTCAGCGCCAATTAAGAAAGGCCGATGATGGGCAACACTGTACAAAAGTCGAGAATTGCTGTGCTACTATTGGTGATCACAACAAATTTTGCTACTCGGCTCAGAGCTATGCTACAGCCTATGCCATAGCCGAAGCATGCGGTATACCTCGTGAAAAGTATACCATTTGTTTTCAGAGTCGACTTGGCAAGGAATTGTGGGCCAAGCCATACACCAGTGATGTACTTGAAGAAAGGGCTAAGCAAGGTGACAAGCGCATACTGGTATTCTGTCCGGCATTTGTAGCCGACTGTCTGGAGACTACTATAGAGATATTGGATGAATACGCCGAAGAATTTGATGAAATGGGTGGTGAGCAATTGGACCTTGTTGAAAGTCTAAATGACCACCCAAAGTGGATCTCATCCATTGTCGATATCATCGAATCTTCTGTCAATGTAGAGGCAAAAAAGTCAATAAAGCGATCAGAACCGGCATAAATATCCATTGGTTGTCCATATCTATTCACTCATGAATGAGATTAGTGGCTAAATATTTATATTTACACTTTCTGAAAAGGAATCCTACAGGAGCCTGTCCGGATTATATAGGTCATTAAAACTCATATATTAACACATCATGGTGGATAATTTGCGTCATGTCTTATTGATATTAATCCTGCCTATAGCCACTTTAGCGCAGAGAGGTGTAGAGATAAGATTACCTATCAGTGACCCACATACTACCGTAGTCATCCAAAAACACAGGGAGTACAGGCAGGATGTAAGCGATATAGATTTGATTGCCTACCCTGCTCAATTTGATCTTATCACAGAGAAAGGATCAGACCAAGAAGATTACAGAGTTGATATAGGTCATCAGCGATGGGCAGCCATAGATGTTTCAGATTATGCCTGTGCATTAATGTGTCTAAGAAACCTAAAACTTAGTGCCGATGAGTATATTGTCATCAGGGATGAAGATGGTAAGGCACGGGACATTGTGAGACCGGAAGACACGAATGCAGAAGGGCTCTATACTACAAGCTTTATAAGAGGGCCTATCATTTACATAGAGCACGTTTCCAGACATGGTGATTTTACGGATTGGTACCTAGATAGACTTTATGTCTCTTATGACGACCATACCTGGACAGAAGACTTGCGAGAATTCGGATCTTCCTGGCCATGCCATGTCAATGTCAATTGTCCAGAGGGAGAGGACTGGCAAGACCAGAAGAGAAGTGCATGTCGAATCATCATGGTGCTGGAGGAAGGTATAGGTAATTGCTCCGGCAATCTGATGAATAATGTAAGGATGGACGGCACGCCCTATATTTTATCAGCCTTTCATTGTAGAAGGGATTTTACCCCAATATACAGCCAATGGCGTTTTAACTTTTTATACTTCGGACAGGGATGCATGAATCCTGACAATGAGCCTCAGGCCACTGTTATGATTGGTTGCAGAGAGCTGGCTTCCCGGGCAGAGAGCGATTTTCTCTTATTAGAGCTACTGCAAGATGTCAACCCTTTTCACGAATTATACTTTAGTGGGTGGACGGCAGATGAAGACAGCATAGCAGAGACGGGTACAATGCTGCATCATCCCAGTGGAGACATACAGAAGATTTCAGCTCAATTTGATACAGTCGAAGTTTGGCCCAATGCCATCAACTGGGGCAGCGGCAATATTACGCCTCCTAACCATCACTTTAGAATCAATTTGACTTTGGGAACATTTCAATCCGGTTCGTCCGGAGCTCCACTATTCGACCATCATGGCAAGACCATAGGACAACTGCATGGAGGCAACTCTGATTGCGATGGATTGGCTCGTGCCAGCTATGGCCGGCTGTCAAAGTCCTGGGATGAAGGTGAAGATGAAAGCAGCAGGCTCATGGATTGGCTAGACCCGGATCAGTCGGGCCTAAAGACACTAGATGGCTACTACCTTGAGGTGCCAGATACCACCAGATACCGGGTTGATGTCACAGTACAAACACCTGATGGTATTGGTATGGCATCAGTCATCAATTGGGAACATTTGCCGTCATCTATTCAATCTGTTTATTTGGGAGATGGAAGATATCGTTTTTCAAATATAATACCGGGCACTTCTTTTCAACTACAACCTGCCAAGAGTGACGATTGGATGAATGGCATTGATAGCGAAGACATTATACTATTGAAAGGGCATGTAGAGCAAACAGCGTCATTTACAAATCCGGTAATGCTAGAGATAGCTGATCTCAATAGGTCCGGAGAAGTCAACACTCAGGACTTTGCGGCCTTGTTCAATATTTTTCATGAAAAGTCAAAGTTACCCAGGACACAAGAGCCCTGGATATTTTTACCAGAACTCATTACAGTCGAAAATATCGAATCCAACATCGAGATCGATATCATGGGTATTAAGTTGGGAGATTTGAATCTAAACCGTCAGGTTAATGAATAAAATTGCCTATATTTGCAAGCCTTAAATTAAATCTAACCATTCCATTTCAAAACATAAATACCAAGTATGAGCGGAGCAAAAATAACAATAAATAATGGCAAGCCAGTTGTCCCTGATAATCCCATCATTCCTTTTATTGAAGGTGACGGTATAGGGCCTGATATATGGGCGGCGGCAGTCAGAGTGTTAGACGCGGCAGTAGAAAAAGCCTACAGCGGAAAAAGAAAAATTTACTGGAAAGAAGTTTTGGCAGGCGAAAAAGCATTCAATGCAACCGGTAACTGGTTACCTGATGAGACATTAGAGACCATTGATGAGTACAGAGTAGCGATTAAAGGACCATTGACGACTCCCGTAGGTGGTGGTATAAGGTCGTTGAATGTGGCGCTAAGACAAAAGTTGGATCTATTCGCCTGTGTCAGACCAGTTAGATGGTTCAAAGGTGTACCCTCTCCGGTTAAAGAGCCAAACAAGGTAGACATGGTTATCTTCAGAGAAAATACAGAAGACATCTACGCAGGGATAGAGTACAATAACGGTACGCCTGAAGTAGAAAAGCTCAAGTCATTCTTAATTGATGAGATGGGTGTGACCAATATCCGTTTTCCGGATACTGTTTCTCTAGGCGTCAAGCCTGTATCGGTTGAAGGCACAGAGCGTCTAGTTAGATCAGCAATTAACTATGCTATCGAGAATAACCGCGACTCAGTGACATTGGTGCATAAAGGCAACATCATGAAGTTCACCGAAGGGAAGTTTAAAGAATGGGGGTATGCATTAGCAAAGAGAGAGTTTGGAGCAGAAGATCTGGATGGCGGCCCATGGCAGGTCATTAAGATTGATGGCAGAGAGATTGTGATTAAAGATGTCATAGCCGATGCATTTTTACAGCAGATATTGCTAAGACCAGCAGAGTATGAAGTGATAGCCACATTGAACTTAAATGGGGATTATGTCTCTGATGCTTTAGCAGCGATGGTTGGTGGTATTGGTATCGCTCCAGGTGCCAATATTAATTATGATACAGGCAAAGCTATATTTGAAGCGACTCATGGTACAGCACCAAAATACGCCGGTCAGGACAAGGTCAACCCTAGTTCTGTTATACTATCAGCAGTCATGATGTTTGAGTATATGGGCTGGAAAGAAGCCGGCGATCTGGTTGTTAAAGGTTTGGAACAAGCCATCAGTTCAAAACAAGTGACTTATGACTTTGCCAGGCTGATGGATGGAGCCACAGAGTTGAAGTGCTCAGAATTCGCCGATGCTGTAATAAACAATATGTAAAAAAAAGTTTTTCATAATTGAGTTTTTAGGTTAATAATTATAAAGCCCCCGGCTCATCACTAAGATGATCGGGGGCTTATCTTTTTACAATGCTGATGGTCAATCTCTGACAATAAGTCTAAAACCAACTGAATGGTAGTTTTGTATATCAATTCTACTATCTGATTTGAGATATTTTCTAAGCTTGGACAGGAAGACATCCAGGCTCCTTCCGGCGAAATAATCATCTTTCCCCCAAATCTTCATAAGAATATCTTCCCGCTTGATGACATTACCTTGCTTGAGGGCAAGTAAACGCAGTATATCCGCTTCTCTTTGGGTGAGCGTTTTATGCTCTTCTTTGTATGTCAGATTAAGATTTTCGTAGTCAAAGGTGTAGTCGCCGATTTCAAATATTTGATGCGTATCAGAATCGTCCAAGGCCTTACTTCTTCTCAAAAAAACATTGATGCGCATGACCAGTTCTTCGATATTAAATGGCTTGGTGATGTAATCGTCTGCTCCGAGCTCAAAGCCGGCGACTTTATCCTCATCCATAGACCTGGCTGTCAAAAAAAGTATGGGTATCTGGTGATCAATCAGTCTGATTTTTTTTGCCAACGTCATCCCATCCATTTTTGGCAGCATGACATCTAATACGCAGCAATCGAATGCATTGTCCTGAAAAGACTGAAACCCTTTTTCGCCATCGTTCATCAGTACGATATCAAAGCCCTTGAGCTTCAAAAAATCCCGAATCACAGTTCCAAGATTTGTATCATCTTCTACTAATAATATCCGTGGCTTTTCTTTTTCTTCCATCATGCTTATTTGTGTTTATAATTTGAACAGTATGCCATCCACAGCTACCCTTACTATTTCACATTTGCTTCTGCCATCTCGATTTTTTCGCTATAGGGCAGCTTGATCACAAATGTACTGCCTTTTCCCTTGTCGCTATTGACCTGAATTTTTCCTTTGTGCGCGTGTATGATCTCTCTGACATAGCTGAGCCCCAGACCGAATCCCTTGACATTATGGGTTTTTCCAGTTGGTATTCGGTAAAACTTATTGAATATCTTATCCACCTCCTGGGTGTCCATACCGATACCATTATCCTTGATGGTCAAATGAACAAACCTGTCCTTGTTTGTCGTTTCAATTCTGATTTCGGGTGATCGCTCACAATACTTTATAGCATTTTCAATGAGGTTGTAGACCACATTTTCTATGTGCATTATATCTGCTCTCAGCCAGAAGTGATCAGCATCCATATTAAAGATGATTTTACCTTGTCGGGATTGGAGCAGCATGCTAGCCGCCTCGGTTGCTTTTTTGATGCATTCGTGAAAGTTGACATCCTCCAATTCCAGGCTGATTTTATCTTTATCTGATGTCGCCACATGCAGAATCCTCTCTATTTGCACCTTGAGTCGCTTGGCTTCCTGGCCTATGATGTCAAGGTAATTGAAAGTCGAAGCTCGATTATCCAAAATTTCCGGCTGCTTCAATAGCTCAGAAGTCACCATGATGGTATACAAAGGCGTCTTAAACTCATGCGTAAGGTTATTCACAAAGTCCTTTTGCATCTCGGATAGCTTTTTTTGCCTGAAAAGGATAATGATAGAAACCCCAAAAAAAGTAAACACCAACAATAGCACAATTGTCGAAAAAATCCATATGCCCATCTGATCCATAAGATTATTTTCCTTATTGGGGAAAATCACCCCAAAGTACTGTGCATCATTTTCGAGCTTTGGAAATGACCTTTCAGACATAACGATATCCCCTTGGTACTCTTCCTCTTCCATGCTGACATAGTTACCATAGATGATCTTGTCGTCAAAGCAGTCATAGACAGCATATTCAAAGTCAAATAATACATTGCGCTTAGTCAGTTCATCCCTGATCAAGTGCTCTAATACCTTTAGGTCAATCTCGGTATTGGCATGAACTACAAAATAGTTACTGGCTATTTGCTCTACGAGGTTTTCTGCCGGGATGGTCATCTGATTATAGGTCAAAATATTTTCACCTACCGTCTGCAGTGATAAAAACACGGACTGATTGAACTGCTTTTCTTTCAGATCGAAGGCCTTCTTAAACCAGAAATACTGAACAGACCCTATCCCTACGATCGATAGTATGGCCAATAATATAATAGTGGTTAAAGACCTAAACTTCATAATTTAAACACTTTTTCTTTCCTTGTATATCCCCGAATATGCAATCAATGTTATCAACAACAGATGATATATACAAATGCCATTTCCACACAGCATCAGCTGGGTTTATTGGTGCTAAATATAATCAACTTTCTTCATATCTCGAATAAGAAGTTTTTTATTGTAGGCAGACGCCAAGCCGAACTACAATAATTTATGGCATCGCTGTCTTCCAAAGTTTCTAAAAAGTTATAAATTGCGAGACGTAATCATTGCGATTAAATAAAGTAGATATCGATGAATAAAAAACCTCGTCTTAGTTTTTGGCAGATATGGAATTTGAGTTTTGGCTTTATGGGTGTACAGTTTGGTTTTGCCTTACAAAATGCCAATGCCAGTAGGATATTAAGTTATCTGGGGGCTGATCTACATGCCCTGTCATTATTTTGGCTGGTGGCACCTGTAATGGGGCTGGTAGTTCAGCCATTAGTCGGTGCTGCCAGTGATAAGACATGGACTAAGCTTGGTAGGCGTTCGCCATACATATTGGCGGGTGCAGTTTTGTCCGCTCTGGCAATGTTTCTCATGCCCAATGCGCCATTCATCATCAAGGCAGGGGGTGCGGCAGCCCTGATATTTGGTGTCGTGATGCTAGCGCTCATGGATGGTTCCTTTAATGTCACTTTTCAGCCATTCAGGGCCCTTGTAGCTGACATGCTGCCCGAGGAGCAGCGAGATGTTGGATACTCAGTACAGAGCTTCTTGATCAATGTAGGAGCCGTTACCGGATCAGCACTGCCATTTATCTTCACTGCAATAGGTGTATCCAATACAGCGCCTGAGGGAGAGGTACCGGCATCTGTTATATGGTCATTT
>SLDF01000052.1 GCA_007125435.1 Saprospiraceae bacterium | reverse complement strand
CAATGTAGACTCTTAACCCATCCTAATAATTCGAGTTCGATCCTGTGAATCCTGATCACCAAGGGATAAATTGTCTGAACTATGATTTATATGATTTTGGGATGGCCATGATTATTGGCCTTTAGAGTCAGGATGGTTTCTTTTTTATCAGATAATTATCCTTATGGCATGTAATTTATGATTTTAAAGTTTGCATTTCGCACCGTTGGTGCTACTTACTTTTTTATTTTGAAGTTAATCGGTTTAATTCGCTTTGCTCGCGTTTACAGCAGAGCATCTGTTGCAGATTTTTCAGTAGCTTTTAATTAGATTGTATTATGTAAATAGAACTTGAAAGTCTTCAGCCTACTTCAAGCCTAAACAGCGAAGCGTTAAACTTTTGATACCCGTAAAACGCAACCGCCAACCGACAACCGACAACTGCTTGACTGCGTGAGGGATAGAAGCGATATGAACAGGGCTGGCATAGTTAGTGGAGCGTGGATGTGATGGCGACCAGCGGAAGCCGCTCACATCTACTGCGACACTCTATGGCAGACCTGTGAATACAAGCGGATAGCCCGACCCGTAGGGTCACGCCCAAAATACCCAAAATAACCATACGCCCACCAAACGAACCTATGACATGGAAAAATCAACCAAAAAGGGATAAATTGTTATTAAAAACTTGTGAAAGTATAAAAAACGAGTAAATTTGTTACTCAAACTGGAAAAACAGGTCATGATTGACACCCTTATATCATCAAAAACGCGCATTAAGCTGTTGCTGAAGTTCTTTCTCAATAGTCGCAATGCTAGTTATCTCAGGGGGCTGGAGAGTGAGTTTAATGACTCGTCCAATGCCATCAGGGTGGAGCTCAATCGCCTGGAAGATGCCGGATTTATCCAAAGCGATATGGAAGGCAATAAGAAAATGTACAGGGCCAATACGCGGCACCCTCTCTTCGAAGAAATCCATAATATCATACGCAAGCACATCGGCATCGATCATATCATTACTAATGTGATCGAGAGACTGGGGACGGTGCATGCGGTGTTTTTGACAGGCTCCTTCGCGAAGGGAATCGATAGCCCGGTCATAGATCTGATCATCATAGGAGAGGTGGATAAAATCTACCTCCTACAACTCATAGAAAAGGCGGAAACAATGGTGGAGCGGAAAATAAGATACCTGCTCTATACCCGCGAGGAATGGACGGACGATATACTGAAGGCCTACGATCCGCAGCCTTTTCAGATATACGCTGAGCCGGAAACAACGCTAGAAACGTGAGCCGATCAGCGTGGACATTGCCATCATAAGATGACTGGCCATGAACAGACATATAAGCCATCGGGCGGTGAGTGGTAGCGACTCATCGACGGCGAAGCCATATTTTGCATCCAGCTGCTTGACATTTAATAAACACTCGACCGCTCAAAAGGCAACTATCCCAACAACTAAGAAGAAATAAGCGATTGGCAAGCAGCATCAAAAAGTGCTCAAATGCGTCTCCAGCAAAAAATTATACAAAAGATAAAAAACATAGTGATTCAGATAATGGGTGAAAATGCGCGGGTATCTTTATTTGGATCCAGGTTAGATAATGACAAAAAAGGAGGAGATATTGATTTGCTCATTACGGCAGACCCAGAGCAATATACCTTGCAAAATAAAATCAAATTATTAGTGGCACTTAAAAGACAAATTGGTGATAGAAAAATTGATATTGTCTTTGATGAAGAAAAAGAAAACACATTTTTGAGGATGGTAAAGCAGCAGGCTATTAGATTATGAGTAATAGGGAGGTATTGGCTGAGCAACTAAATACCTATATTGCTGTATGTGATGTACACCAAACCAGACTGGAAAGTGCTGCTCATCATATCAACACCATCTTCCCTCTTCAGGCAGCAGAATTAGATAAGCTCAATGATCAAACGATATCTTTTCTGGACCAAATGGTGTATCGATTTTCAAAATTGCAGGATACTATTGGTCAAAACATCTGCCCTTTGATCTTGAAGTTGCTACAAGAGCCGCTTGTGTCTGCCCCCTTTATTGATCAATTGAACCGATTAGAACAATTGGGCCTGATGAGTACAGATCATTGGCTGCACATGCGCGAGCTAAGAAATCAAGTCACTCACGAATATCCTGAAGATAATGCTAAAAAAGTAGCACTACTTAACGAGCTTTTTGGACAGGTTGCCATGCTTTCTGATCAATGGAGTGTATTGAAGCACTTTATTTTGGAAAGGGTTTAATTGGGGAGAGCTTTTTTTTTAACTGCAACGGGGGTGATCGGTATTAGTGCTTTTGATCGGCTATTTTTGCCTCTAATCAGCTAGATGCCTTGTTTTTTTAACCGCAAAGGGCGCTAAGAAGGTAAATTGTTAAGTCTGTATTTTATACATAGGAACGAATAGAGGTTGATAAAATGGACTTTTTTTGATTAGCGCAAAGGGCACAAAGGGGATGATCGGTATTGGTGCTTTTGATCAAATAGGGCGTTTCTGATCGGTGCGATTATT
>SLDF01000407.1 GCA_007125435.1 Saprospiraceae bacterium | reverse complement strand
ACATTCGTCATGCTGAGTAATCGCGTTTTTCCGACTATGCAAAACAATCGCTTTTCTAAATACAACTACCGACCACGGGCTCATTACTTGATTTATAAAGCCCTTAACTGGGGCGACTGACCAAGAGGCTAACTCAGCTTTCTAAAACTAGATCATAGAGTCAAAACTTTTATTCTTCGTTTTTATTCGGGTTTAATTTATTCACTTTGGGCATCACCCATCTCACCTCTCATCCCCAATGCATTGAGGATGAGAAGTGAGATGGGTCGCTATGCTTCGAGGCTCGCTATTCGCTCGGTCCTTCGGACTCACTCCCTACCGCTCGTGACCTGCTCCGCAGCGCTGATGCAATGCAGCAGAACAAACGCAATGAAGGTGCATTTCAAAATGTCGTTTTTTCGGGTATTGCATCAGCGATGTGTAAGGGTGGCGACGCAGGAGCCAGACTCAGCGTAGCGATAGCGAAGCTGAGGCCGACCGTTCAGGGAGCCCTGGAACGTAGCGACCCAAAGGGTGATGCCCAAAGCGATAAAATGAAATACACCCCGCAGTGATCGGTCATATTTCTATAAACCTAATAACGCTTATTTTATGGATTATAAGAGGTAGTCTGATGGCATATTAACCAGCTCTATAGCATTCCAACAAATGAGCAATTAATGCTTCAGTTCACTGACATTTATGTTGAAGGTAGAGAGCTTGTCGAGGTGACGCATATGGTGGGCATCTGATCCGACTAAGCTATAGAGCTTGTTTTTGAGAAGGGCCTCAGCGAGTAACTGAGTAGGTTTACCATAATAGCCTGTAAGAGACAATGCATTGAGCTGTAGTAAACAACCGGAATGTTTGAAGTCCTTAAATTTGTCAAGGTTAGCTGTCTGGAGATAGCCATATCTTTCAGGATGGGCAATGACGGGCTGATAGCCTTTGATTTGTAGTTTAAATAGCGTATTAGTGACGCCCGGAGAAGCATTTAATGTGGATTGCTCTACAAGTACCCAGTTTTTTCTAATGCACAGTAAACCACCATTGTCAACATGGTCATTAAAACCTTCATCAAGCATGTATTCTGCCGCGGCTTCTAGCTCTATTTGAATTCCTGCTTTGCGAACTGCTTCTTTGACTTCTTCAAGTCTGGTGCGAATCAATTCAGGTGTATTGGGATAAAGGTCAAACATAATATGAGGGGTCGCTACCAATTTCTGATAACCAAGACTTTCAAAGCGCTTGATCATTTCAAGGGCATCCCCCATAGTCTTAGCCCCATCGTCTATGCCAGGCAACCAATGCGCATGGTAGTCGGTTTTGAGCTGTTCTCCAATAGATTGTGTTGTTGTCCTGCCCTTATTGAAAGGCCAAATATCAATATTAAAAGTTGATAGCATATTCGTCAAATCCTACTCATCTGTATTCAAACATCTAAATAATGATATATCTGATTTACAGACTTTAAATAATTGGTGATAAATCGTGTGCTGTCTAAATTGCAAATATACTATATGTTTAACACCTTGTGCAAAATATGTTTAGTATCATTTACATAGTACTATACGTAATTTACTACAAATTGGTTTGCGCAAAAGCCATTCATTGTACGTATACATTACTGTATATCAATATTACTCAGATAGAGGTGCAATTGTATAATGCTGACTTGCAATTGGTTAAGTGTTCGAAATGTAAAGCAATACCTGTATCGGCGAGTCAAAAGTTATTAGAAAAAAAGTTATTCAATTTCGTACCATTCATTGACGACAAGCTGACTCCTTCTACCTGAATCACCGGGGCCATAGTAGGTAGCTAGGTATTCTACCACACCCTCATGATCATCACCCAAGTCCCAGAGGTTTTGACTTTCCTGCATCCATTTTATCGTGTGGTCCCATCCTTCTTTAGTGGCTTTGTTTTGGGTGATCAGCTGTGCAGAGTGGCAACTTGTACAGTGTGTCTTTACTAACTCCCAGTTTTCTCCAACAATGAGACCAGATGAAACCTCTTTACCATCAACGATTTCATAAAAGTCGTCGTCCTCATCAGCTGCAACTGTCATGGTTTCTTGTAAACTTCCATTTGAAGAAATTAATGGTTGTCCGAAAATAATAACCAAGACACCTATGACCATAAAGACCATGACCCAGCTTAGCACGCTCATTTGCCTGTTGACTTTTTTGACAACAGCATCTATTTCATTTGTGTTTTTTTCTATACTCATGGCAGATAATGATTATACTTTTTTAATTGCAATTCTATGGCAAGTATTATTAAGGTAGCCCTTGGGGTTCCACCCCGGAGAAACCATTGGTTGCGCTTTTCCATGGCTATCTGTAGCTCTTGCCCAGATTTCATAATAGCCTTTCTGTAGTAATGTGATCTCTGCGTACCAGTGTTGCCATGACAGCCTATTGGCAGGAGGCTCAAGGTTTGCTTCTTGCCATGTAGCGCCAAAGTCCAGGGATACCTCTACTTTCTTGACAGAGAGATCACCGGCCCAAGCATGCCCTCTTATGGTTAATTTGCTTTTGTTTTTTAGTATTCCTCCAGTTTTTGGGTAAGTGATCAGAGATTTTACGGGCATAGATTCAATGATGCACATGTTTTTATCCGGTACATTCTCACCGGGCTCGACGGGTTCGCATGGTACTCTGTATGAAGGCGCCTCCATCTTAGGGCCATCGTGAACTTTATTGCGTATAGCGAGTTTTTCAAGCCACTTCCCTGAAACAGATGCAGGCCAACCTCCGACAACCAACCTCAAAGGGTATCCATGTGCAAGCGGTATATCCTCACCATTCATTTGGAAGGCTAGTAATGTTTCATCCTCCAAAGCCTTTTCAATGGGTATGCCTCTTGATATGACAACTTTATTAAGGTCACCGGACAAGTGCTTATCGGCTCCGTAATACCCTACATATACAGCATTGTCTTTCACACCTGCATACTCTAGAACATCCTTCAGTCGGACACCTGTCCATCTGGCACATGAGACGGCTCCATAGGTCCATTGATTGCCTTTGGTCGGCGGGTTAAACTCTGCTCTACCATTGCCTCCACACTCAATAACAAGCTGGTAGGTATAGGACTTGAACTTACTTTTTAATTCTTGTAGTGATAACACTACAGGTCGGTCCAATGCTTCTCCATCCAATGTGAGCTTCCAGTTGTCAATATCTATGCTCTCGGGAATTTTTCCGTTGTTGCGAATAAACATCTTTTCAGCTGGTGTGACCTTATCATCCAAGAGGTGCGGAGGCGTCTCCACATTCCATGGTAGATCGTTTAGTACAACGAGATCTTTATGTTTATCTCTCATTGGGTCTAGTGCAAGATCGTCAAATATCACAGGCGTGTATTCTTCAGGCATCAGATGCCCATTGACTATTTTAGAACCTATGAGTGTACCGAGTAGTGCTAAACCCGATCTGGAGATAAATTGCCTTCTTCCCCAGGATAAGTCTGGCTTATTGGTTTTTTTTAAATGTGACATATGCTTGTTGAGTATGCGATGAATCACAAAAATATAACTCAATATACCAAATCTTTGTAACTATTGTCACAATGATGTCATCAGGGCAATCCTCAACCACCTCGAATTTAATCCTAATCACAATGGCTAACAAATCAATACCAGGATAACAAGGCAGTTTAACCCGCTTTATGCATGATTGATTGGTGCAAAGCAATTTGATGGACTTAATGTCGAGCAAATACTGATGGAACTGAGCCGCCTCTGGCTCAGCGTCGACTTAAACTATAATGAAAAACAACATTAGGTTAATTTTTGTGAGCTTTCGAAAAAAACAAAGCCACCAGATACATAATGACTACCCATGAGACAGTCTGGAATACAAGCGAATAGCCCGGCACCGCGCGATAGCAAGGGGACACGCCCCCAATACTCAAATAGAAAACAAAATCATCAAAATATCTACAGTTCATTGATCCATGACGGAGGATAATAAGCAGATACAATAAAACGGCGCCCTACTCCTCGTGGAGTTAGTAAATTAATTCTTATTTTTGCCGACTTCATTCCGGACGCAATAGGGACGGAGAAAAAAAGGTATTTTCTGATTTAAATTTGCCGGCACAAATTGTCAATGCAACAGTTGGAAGATGACCATCAATTAATCAATGTGAACAGTCATACCTCATGGGATACAAGACATATCAGCAATTAAATCTGCCCGAAATAGATCGGGAAATATTAGAGTTTTGGGAGACTTCGCAAATATTCCAAAAGAGCATAGATCAGAGACCTAAGGAACAATCCTATGTTTTTTATGAAGGACCGCCGTCTGCTAATGGTATGCCTGGCATTCACCACGTCATGGCGCGTACAGTCAAGGATTTATTCTGTCGGTTTCAGACGATGAAGGGTAAGCGTGTGGAGCGCAAAGGCGGATGGGACACCCACGGCCTGCCCATAGAGCTCAATGTAGAAAAAGAGCTGGGTATCACCAAGGAGGACATCGGCAAAAAGATCAGTGTCGATGAGTATAACCGGAAATGCCGCGAGACAGTCATGAGATTTAAGGATAAATGGGATGAGGTCACGCAGAAAATGGGCTATTGGGTGGATCTGGACAATCCATATGTCACTTTTGAAAATGACTATATAGAGTCTGTCTGGCACCTGCTCAAGAAGCTATATGACAAGGGGTATCTATATAAGGGGTATACCATACAGCCTTTTTCGCCGGCAGCCGGTACCGGGCTGAGCTCTCATGAGCTTAATCTTCCAGGGTGCTATAAAGACGTGAAGGATACTTCTGCTGTTGCTATGTTTAAGGTGATCAGGAATGAGGCATCTTCATTTATGTTTTCAGAGCCTAAGGAGGATGTGCGCTTGCTGGCATGGACGACGACGCCATGGACGCTGCCATCAAATACGGCGCTGGCTGTAGGTAAAAACATTAATTATCTGAAGGTCAAGACATTCAATCCATATACCGGCGATCCGGTAACGGTAATGGTGGCAGAAGATCTGATCGGATCATGGCTGAGTCCTGATGGACAAGAAGCGAAAATGGTCTATGAAAAGACGGACAAAGTCCTACCATACCGCATCATTGGTAGCCATCGAGGTGAAGAATTGGACGCTGTTCGGTATGAGCAGTTGCTTCCGTATGTGCAGCCGGAGGAGGGGGATGCATTTAGAGTTGTCATTGGTGACTTCGTGTCGACAGAGGACGGTACCGGAATAGTACATATAGCGCCATCATTTGGTGCCGACGATATGAAAGTGGCGAGGGAGAATGGCATCGGCGCATTGACTTTAGTAGATAAGCAGGGTAAATTCACTGAAGATGCAGGCGAGTTTGCCGGCAGATATGTGAAAGACTACAAAAATGAGGGCGATGCTTTTGTCAATGTCGATGTAGATATATCGGTAAAGCTCAAGGTAGAAGGTAAGGCATTTAATGTCCAAAAGTATAGCCACAACTATCCACACTGCTGGCGTACGGATAAGCCGATATTATACTATCCATTGGACTCCTGGTTTGTGCGGGCTTCTAAAGCTAAGGAGCGTATGGCTGAACTCAATGAAACGATCAATTGGAAACCGGCACATACAGGAACAGGTAGATTCGGCGTATGGCTGGAAAATTTGCAAGATTGGAACTTGTCCAGATCGAGATACTGGGGCATCCCTTTACCTATATGGCGTAATGAAGATGCCAGTCAGGAGGTATGTATCGGTAGTGTCGCAGAGTTAGTGTCTGCTGCCAAGCAAGCAACGGCATCATCAGACTACTACGATGCCGACTGGATTGACCATGTGCAAACACAATACGGTGAGTTGCTAAGAAGGAATGGTGTGGACATATCATCACTAAGAGCAGCAGGGACCTCGGACGCATCTATATGCCAGGAAATTATAGAGGCATTAGCAACAGACCTCCACCGCCCTTTTATTGATGAGATAGCATTGATAGGCGAGGATGGCTCGCTGATGAAGCGAGAGGCGGACCTTATCGATGTGTGGTTTGACAGTGGCTCAATGCCATATGCTCAGTGGCATTACCCATTTGAAAATAAAGAAGTATTTGAGCGAAACTTTCCGGCGGACTTCATCGCCGAAGGTGTCGATCAGACAAGAGGCTGGTTTTATACATTACATGCGATAGCGACGATGTGTTTTGATTCAGTCGCTTATAAGAATGTGGTGTCTAATGGACTGGTCCTTGATAAGAATGGTCAAAAAATGTCGAAATCAAAAGGCAATGTAGTGGACCCATTCACGACATTGGCAAAGTATGGCGCTGATGCGACCAGATGGTACATGATCACCAATGCCCAGCCATGGGATAATCTGAAGTTTGACCTTTCAGGGATAGAAGAGGTGAAGCGAAAGTTCTTTGGTACACTATACAATACCTATTCCTTTTTTGCCCTGTATGCCAATATCGATGCTTTTGAGTTCAATGAAGACGAGATCCCGATAGAAGAAAGACCGGAAATCGATCGATGGATACTATCGCTCCTGAATACACTTACAGAAGAAGTGGAAGCATGCTATGCGGATTATGAACCGACGAATGCGGGGCGTAAAATAGACGAATTTGTCGATCAGCACCTGAGTAACTGGTATGTGAGATTGTGTCGAAGACGTTTTTGGAAGGGGGACTATACTGATGATAAAATAGCGGCTTATCAGACATTATATACGTGCATGGACACCTTGTCTAAACTCATGGCACCTATCGCACCATTCTTTTCAGATTGGCTATATAGAAACCTAAATACCACTAGTCAAAAAGAATCCTTTGAATCGGTGCACTTAGCTGATTTTCCTGAGGTAGACCAGAAAAAGATCGATAAAAAACTAGAGGAGAGAATGTCCTACGCACAGCGTATTTCTTCGATGGTTCACTCCCTGCGAAAAAGAGAAAAAATTCGTGTAAGACAGCCATTACAAAAAATAATGCTGCCTATACTCGATGAGCGTTTTATAGAACAAGTCGAAGGTGTCAAGTCTTTGATCCTTGCTGAGGTGAATGTCAAAGAACTAGAGTATGTCACGGAGGACTCCGGCATTATAAAAAAAGCTATAAAGCCTAACTTCAAAACTCTGGGAAGACGACTGGGGAAACACATGAAGTCGGCACAGATGCAGATCAATAATTTCACGCAGGCAGATATCAAGGCCATCGAACAGTCCAATGCATACAGGCTAGAACTGGAGGGTGAAGTCTTTGATCTCACGCTCGAAGATTTTATCATTACCTCAGAAGATATTCCGGGATGGTTGGTTGCTAATGATGGTGATCTGACGGTTGCATTAGATATCGACATCACGCCGGACCTTGAGGCAGAGGGCATCGCCAAGGAGCTCATCAATCGCATTCAGAATATGCGCAAGAGTACTGGCCTCGAGGTAACAGATAGAATCATCATACATCTCAAAGGAGATAATAACGTTATTTCAGCTGCGGAGCAGTTTAAGGACTTTATTTGTACGGAGACTCTTGGAGATAATATTCTATTCAATGTAGATGTAGAAGGAGAAAGCATTGAAATACTAGAAGGTGTTGATGTCCATCTTGCCATTCAAAAGGTATGATGAGGATGTCATTTGATTGAATCAGAGCCTCTTTTGTCTAGAATCTTCAGAAAGATTTGTTCGAGGTCTTTTGTTTGATCCTTTCTGTCGTAGATGGTAGATTGCAGTTTCTGATGATGCTCTACGAAGAACGACTGTATCTTTTGCTCGATTTGAGTGACGGATTCATGGGTATATATCCGACATACATTTGGCTCGTCATTTAGCAGCCAGTCTACTGCGCTTTTTTGAGGTATATAAGCCAGTATAGGCTTTTGGAAATACAAGTACTCGTACACTTTTGCGGGAATAGTATCTCTATGGCTGTCCACATCGGGAACAATCAACCAAAAGAAGTCTGCATCCCTCATATACTGTAAGGTCATAGTACGGGGAAGTGCGCCTTTCAGCATGAGTTTTTGACCAATGGGTTCGTGTCTATAGGGGGCAAATAAATGGCTTTCCTCACTACCAATGAATACTATGTTTAGATCTGGAACACTTGCCACATCTTTTTTCATCAATTGGTTGATTGCGTCAATAATGGGCAATGGGTTCCTAAGGCCACTATATAAGGTGCCTGCGTAAACCATGTTTTTTTTGCTTTTGTCCAAATCAACGTCTTCCATATCCAGCTGATCGAGATGGTCTTTATCTACGCCATTGAGAATGTAGTCTATATTTTTAACTTTAGGATAGGCCTCAGCAATTTTATCCTTCATGGTGGGACATACGGTAATGATATGATCCGCAGAATGGATCATCTCTGCCTCCAGTCTTTTACTTCGTTGGATGTGGCTTTTCAGTTGGCTGTTGTTGGTGGCATAGTAGTCCCTAAATTCACATACCCAGGGGATTCTTGACTTTTTAGCCAAATGTCTTGCTACAATGTGAGTAGATATAAGTGGGCTGCTGCTAAAGATGAGGTCAAAGTCATAGATTTGATGGAGTTGCTTGGCCTCTTTGATCGCTGTCAAGGCCCATAGTCTGCCTTTATCCGGGAAGAAAAGCCATTCATACAACTTTTGAACACGCGACAGTCTTTTTGCTGATTGGTGTCGTGTTTTTTGCTTTTGCTTCCTCAGCCACTTTAGATCAGGACTCCAGCATTTATGAATAACAATATGGTCAGGAATGTCCTCGGCATCGAGAGGATCAGAAGGATAAGCACTATCTATATTTTCGGGGCACAAAACGCAAACATCAAATAGATCCGGATCCAGATACTTTGCAAAAGTAAACATCCGCTGTGCAGCAGCCACAGAAGATGGTGGAAAGAAATAGGCTATAAAAAGTACAGTAAACTTTTTATGAATTACGGGCTTCAAAAGACTTTATCTTCTTAGTTTTCAATTCTGGTCTTGCAAAATCGAGGTGTTTGTAAAAAATATCAATCAAATGCTCACTGATGATCGTATCTTTGAACAGTGAGATTGCTCTTTTTCTTGCTTTCTCTCCCATCACAGCCAGATCAAGTGGATCATTTTTTCCGATAGCTTTCATAGCATCATGTAAAGCGTCTTCATCTTTTGGTGGAACAATAATACCACTCTCACGGTGAATAACTGTATCGCGACATCCGGGCACATCAGTGGTGATGACAGGCTTTTGCATAGCCATGGCCTCTAGTACTAGCCTGGGCATACCCTCTCTGTAGCTCGGATAAATGATACAAGTAGACTTTTCAATATAAGGCCTGACATCATCTGTATACCCTTTGTAAGATACGCCCTTTCTCTCGATCCAGTCAGCATAATCACTATTGCTGATACAGGCTGGGTTTTCAATATCTCTCTTCCCTACAATCCAAAGTTCGCTAGTCGGATAGATAGCTTTAATCCTTTCGAAGGCAGCCATTAGTTCCTTAAGCCCCTTATCATAAAGCAATCTGCCTATGTAAGTAAAAATCAACCTGTTGTCTTCCTTCAGTGGGCATTCAGCCTGAAAATAATCTGTATCGACTCCACATCCATTAACAGCAGTACCCATCGTGGGTTGAATGATACCTTCATCCAAAAACAATTGTAAGTCATCATTATTTTCAAAAATGACCTGCTTGCAGTTCTTCAAACCTACCTTATACATGATGAGTGTCAAGGATCTCAGCCATCCATTATTTATAAATGCATAGCCCAATCCGGTCACAACTGAAAAATAAGGCACTTTCAAAATTGAAGTGACTAATCCTCCATATATATTAGGCTTTATAGTATAATGAATGGTGAAATCAGGCTTTACGGATTTGACAAGTGAAAACAGCTCTCTTATTAAAAGAAGATCCTTAAAAGGATTTTTTGTCGTTCTGTACAGCTTTTTGAGAGGAATAAATGTGACATTTTCACTTTT
>SLDF01000133.1 GCA_007125435.1 Saprospiraceae bacterium | reverse complement strand
CTGTGTCTCTTTCATAATGAATGCGAAGAAGGTGAACATTACCAATATAGCAATGAAAGTTCAGCATTATTACTTGATTTGCCTAAAAGTTTAGAAACCGAGACAAGAGTTTCATTTCATGACTTTGTGTTATCACCAAACCCTACTTTGAACAACGTGCTATTTCATTTTTCAGATGATATTAGTGGGCCATTTGAGTTAGATGTATTCGATTTATCAGGTAAACATCAGCTCCGTCAAGAAGGGTTAATGAATGGAGAAATAATTAATACATCAAGGCTGCAAGTCGGTGTTTACTTTGTGACAATATCATCATCAAAAGGTCATGTACTTGGTTATTCAAAATTAATAAAACAATAAATCAATATTCATAGGTCTCAGCCGCAATTCCACATGGCTGAGACCTTTCATTTTTTTTCTAATAAATACTTCCTATGAAAAAGATACAAATTATACTATTGCTATTAATACAAATTTACATTTGTGATGCGCAGCTTGACTTCCGCAGAGACAAAACCTTTGATCCGCCATTATGTATATTAAATGCCAATGATGCCGCTATGCTAGAGGATAAAACTATCATTGTAAGATACTCAGGAGCGTCCATTTTATGTACGAACAATGACAAGCATTCATTTTTGATGAGAATTAATTCGCAAGATGGAAGCGTATATGATGACTTTAATTCCGAAATGCATCGTTCTTATCCTAGTTATTTTACATATATATATCCTTACTTTTATAGCCATGGTAGGGGTGTACCTGAATCTTCTATTAGGCTTCACCAAGATGGGTGGTTTGATACATCTTATTTTTTACTGGATTTGCCGCATGGTTTAGGTCGAAGTTCACGTGATGTATTGTACTTACCACAGTCAGATAGAATATTATTGGCAGGCTCTCTAAATGATTCTGTTGCACATAGCTTGGATATACATTCTAATTTCCTTTTGCTAGATCGCGAGTCTAATATAGATCGTTCAATTCGATTTCCTGAATTAACGGACCCTTACCCAACACCAGACCATCATAATGTGAATACAGCTACATTCGAATTAGATGAGTTCCACAATAAAATCTACTTTATCTCAAATGCTAGGTTTGCAGATGGACATGAATCATTTATATTTTTTCGTATGGATTTGAACGGTAATATTGATACGACGTTTTCATTTAGCGTCAGCGATCCAATTCAACAGTTTGTAAGACCAAATTTCGACAATATTGTATATGTTCAAAAAAACGGTAAGCTTATTTTAAAAGGTTTATTTGTCATCAGAAAAGATGGCGTGGATTATGCTGCCCCCATGATTAGATTGAATTTGGACGGCTCATATGATACGACCTTCAATGCGCTTAACAGTTCGATTCCATATGTAGAATGGGAAGGAGATGAGACGGTAATCCGAAATTTTAATATTGATGAATTGATATATTGGAAGGATGGCATGTACATCATAACCGGGGGCTTTATAGAGTATCAGGGAAAGCCACGTAAGCATATAGCAGTCATTGATGAAGATGGCCATTTGGTTGAAGACTACTTTAGGGATGGACAAGGCTTAGGATTTCAGCCATCTACGATAAATCCAATCGTTTTTAGATTAATGCTTTCAGAGCCAGACACCCTATATGTAGCAGGGGCATTAACAATTTTCGATGGCGAGCAAACGGCTAGTATTATCAGGCTTACACTTCAAGACTTAAGTACCCAAGCAGAAGACATCGGGATGGTGGATCCAGAAATTAATGTGTTTCCCAATCCGGCATCAGATCAATTGACAGTGGACATAAGTAATATACCAGTTGCTCAGCAGGGGTATTTAAGGATTGTGAATATGCAGGGGATGGAGGTCATGCACACTCCACTTCAAGGCAATTCTCAGTTACAACTTAATATACAACATCTGCCACTAGGATTGTATCACCTTCAATTATACAAGCATCAAAGGGTAATAAAAACGACTTCATTTGTGAAAGGTGGTTGATTGTCTGCTGTATTTTGATTGATGTTTTTTTGATTTATCTACATTTAAATAGATGTATTTTTACCTTAGTAAGAGGATTTACCCTTTGACATATCCTCTTATTAATTATAGGCTGCCTCAGGAAATTCCTAAAGTGAGTTGGAGCATTGGGAATTTTGATTTAGACGACTTGTTAAGAAGGAGCATAGTCAGTACTACTTGACTGATGAATAAGGAAGAATAAATCAAAATTCTCATGCAGTAAAATGAAATGATTTTGCGATACAGCCGCTAAAGGAGTTTTTAGAGGTAGCCTGTAAATACAAAATATTTGAAAAAGTCATGAGCATAGCCGAGTTATTAAAATTGGAAAAGACAGACAGACAAGCCTACGAAGAGAGTCTGAAAAAGCATCGCGATCTTAAAAATGCGATGGATACTCAATATATGCTTGGTAGGCAAGAAGGTAGAGAAGAAGGCAGAGAAGAAGGTATTAACTTAGGAATTAAAAAAGCAGCCCTCATGATGCTCAGAGCAGGAACACAGCCACATGAAGTTTCCAGATTATTAGGGTTGAG
>SLDF01000280.1 GCA_007125435.1 Saprospiraceae bacterium | reverse complement strand
TTTTATTCGATTACAAGAGATTTTACAACGACGTTGTGCGGTCATTTCATTAGCAAGGGTAACTATGCTAGCCATTCAAAACAGTCTATGGACATAATCTGACATCAAGACAACAAAAATGCACATTGCTATGCCATCATTCTTATGAGCTGTCTCAACGCGAACCCAAAAGAGCAAAACCAACAAAACGCCAAAGGTTTGTTTCAATGTATCGCTTTGGGCATCACCCTCGTCCTGATGTCCTCGGGTCGCTACGTTACGTGACTCGCTATTCGCTCGGTCCTGCGGACTCATTCGCATACGCTCATGACCACTTCACATCGCTGATGCAATACCAGAAAAAACGACATTTTGAAATGCACCCAACGCCAGTGCATAAAAATATAAAAAAATGTGAACCACACATAATTTTTTGATGAAATGGTTTTACACTGTTGGAGCTGTAAATAGGCTAGGACCTATCTTTGCGGAGAAGCTACATGCCATCTATGTGATACTGCATTTACATATTAATAGTCGTAAAAAGCACTATCTTTTTTGAGGGTCAATATTTCATACAAACTTAATTGTCAAAGGCTTCGATGTGTCCAAATTAAATAAATATATTTGAATTGTTGAAAAACAACTATTTTGTTTTACTTTTGAATTGTAAAGTAAATAAATGTCTGACCGAATATGAAAAGGTCGCTTGCAATTGACATAAATTATCTTGTCGAGCAGGTTAGTTTTCGAGGCATTAAATTAAGGATATAAAACATACATCTATTTAATAGAAATATTTACAAACCAAATCCATGCTAAGAACTTTAGGCAACATTATAATATGTTGTATTGTAGTCGTATCGCTGTCTGATGCACAGACTATTAAGGGAATAGTGACCTCCTCATTGGAGGGAGAACCACTCATAGGTGCTTATGTCGGCATTAAAGGTACGACTACGGGTGTCACGACAGATATAGATGGTCGATTTGAGCTTGATTACAGAGAGTCGTTTCCTGTGACTTTGGAGGTCAGTTATATTGGTTTTTTAGACCTTGAAATACAAGTAGCATCTGCAACGCAAGACTTGAATATCGAGCTGGCAGAAAAGAATATCACATTAGAAGATGTGGTCATTAAGGGTCAGCGTATCTCTGACAAACAAAAGAAATCAGCCCTGACAGTAGAGTCTCTTGATCTTCTGGCCATCAAGGAAGCAGCATCGGATAACTTTTACGATGGACTAGGTGCGCTAAAAGGTGTTGACCTGACGGCTGCCAGTCTTGGTTTTAAAATCATTAATACAAGAGGGTTCAATTCTACAGCGCCTGTGAGATCGCTGCAGCTGATTGATGGTGTAGACAATCAATCGCCTGGGCTCAATTTTTCCTTGGGTAACTTCTTAGGGTCTTCAGAACTTGATGTGCTGAAAGTCGATATCATACAGGGTGCGAGTTCAGCATTTTATGGGCCCAATGCATTTAATGGTGTTATTAGCATGGAGACAAAAGATCCATTTTTTCAGAAAGGGCTATCCTTTTACAATAAGATGGGAGAGCGCGCACTATTTGAGACGGCAGTGAGATGGGCCGATACCAAGCGAAATAAAAATGGTCACGAGCACTTTGGCTATAAGGTAAACTTTTCATTCATGCGCGCCTATGACTGGGAGGCCGATAACTTTGATCCGGTATTTGATACGCAGACAGACCAATCCAATCCAGGCAGGTTCGACGCTGTTAATATATATGGTGACGAATATTTGCCCCCATTGGATTTCTCCACAGCTCCACCCTGGAACTTCCCGGGGCTGGGACAGGCTCACCGAACAGGCTATAGAGAAAGAGATCTTGTCGATTACAATACCAGAAACTTAAAAGCCAACGCTGCGATCCACTACCGTACCAAGCCCGAAAAAGGTATGTTTTCGCCAGAGATCATTTACTCCTCTAGCTTCAGTAATGGTACGACTGTTTTTCAGGGAGACAACAGGTTTAGTCTAAGGGATATAAATTTTTACCAAAACAGACTGGAGTTTAGAAAGAGAGACAAGTTCTTCATAAGGGCATATGCTACACACGAAAACGCAGGAAATTCTTATGATCCATATTTTACTGCACTAAGACTTCAGGAAGAGGCCAAATCTGATGTACAGTGGGCTCAAGATTACAGTGGGTTTTGGTCAGGTAACATAAGACCTCGCATCAGGAATTTAGGTTATCCGAGGTTGGAGTTTGACCCTGAGACAGGTCAATTTACATTTGACAGAGATGCTGCTAATATGTGGCTGAATGAGTTTCAGGACTCACTATTTGTATGGCATGATATGGCTGCTGCCGCCGCCAATATGGCTAACCCACTAGTTCCCGAGACTAGAGACTTCTTCGAGCCGGGTACAGATCGTTTTAGAGATAAATTTGATCAAATCACACAGGCAAAGTCTAATGACGAAGAGAGAGGGACGCGTTTCTTTGATCGCTCTGCCCTTTATCATGTGCACGGTGAATACAAGTTTGAACCTACATTTGTAGATGAATGGATTGTGGGTGGTAATGCCAGATTATATGCGCCCAATTCTGCGG
>SLDF01000090.1 GCA_007125435.1 Saprospiraceae bacterium | reverse complement strand
CCTCCCATTAGATTACCTATAGGGTTGGTGTCATTGGGCATCACTATTTCAGTCATAGTGGTTTCTGACTCATTTACTTGCTTATCTCTCATATGTTTCTTTATGCTAATTCAATAATTGTAATACCATCCCCTCCTGCTTCTGCCGAAGGATGACGCATGCCTTTCACAAAGCTGTATTCTCTTACTTTTTCTTTAACTGTTCTTTTTAATATCCCATCTCCTTTGCCGTGTAATATTTCAAGCTGCTGGGCTGATGATAGGGCTGCCTGATCCATAAATTCCTGAACACGTCTGACGGCTTCATCTTTTCTAAAGCCCCTTATATCTATCTTTGGTTCAAATGTAGCGTTGGACTGAACAGTATCAAAAGTGACAGATTTATTCTTTTTCAGTTCTAAAGGCTCCTCTACTGGTACTAGGTCTCTAATTTTTGCTTGCATCCTTAGATCGCCAAAAATCACCATTGCAGACTTCCTGTCTACTGATTCGACCTTGCCCACTGTGGTACCACTCACCATTCTTACATATGTCCCCGCCTGAATATCTACTTTCTTATCTTTTATATCTTTATAGTACACCTCTTCTCTCAATGACTCTACCTCAGTACTGATTTCTTTTCTTTGACGCTTTCGTTTTTGCATGGCTTTTTGAGCCTCTATGACGCTATCCTTTGACTTCAGTTCTCTGATCAACTGCTTGAGTTCTTCATTTTCCTTATTCACTTGTTGAAGAGCGGCTTCTTTTATTTCCATTTTCAGCCTCTTGCGGCGGTGTTCAAGGTCCTTTTGTGCTTGTTCATAATTTGAAGACAATCTTTCGAGCGCTTTTTCTTTATGCTTTAGCTCATCAAGCTTGTCTTTTAGCTCCGCTCTTTCATTTTGGAGTTCTACTAATAATTCATCTACTTCATTTTCTTTTTCTCCTGCTCGCTTTCTGGCATAAGAAAGTATGCGATCTGATAGACCACTTTTAGAGGCTATTTCAAAGGCAAATGAACTACCGGGCTTACCAATATTCATGTGATAGGTGGGGCTGAGGGTTTCTTTGTCAAAGGTCATAGCCCCATTGACTATTCCCTTATTATTGAAGGCAAATATTTTGAGGTTAGAATAATGGGTAGTGATGACACCCCAAGCCTTCTTCTTATTAATAGCTTTGAGTATTGATTCTGCTATAGCTCCACCCATTTTGGGGTCGGTCCCTGATCCAAATTCATCGAACAATAATAAACTGCACTCGTCAGCGTGCTCTGTTACAAACTTCATATTATGAAGGTGAGAGCTATATGTACTTAGGTCTTCCTCCAAAGACTGCTGATCACCAATATCTGTAAAGAAACTATTGAATACACCGACTTCAGAATACTCTGCAGCAGGTATCAACATACCCGACTGAACCATGATCTGAAGCAAACCGGTGGCCTTCATAGTTACGGACTTTCCTCCTGCATTTGGTCCACTCAGTAAGAGGATTCTATTGGGTGAGTGCAGGTCTAAACTGAAAGGTATAGTCTCTTTACCTTGGTTTTCATTCTTTAATAACAATAAAGGATGGTAAGCTTTCATCAATTTCATGTGAGGCTTATCGACCAGTTCAGGCTTATGTGCTTTCATGGTCATAGCTAACTGTGCTTTTGCAGCTGTAAAATCCATATGCGCTACTAGCGCTTCACAACCATCCAGATAGTCAACTTCGGACACAAAGAGCGCGCTGAGTTGTTGCAAAATTTTATACACTTCTTTTTTCTCCTCAATATACAATGACGCGATGTCATTATTGATTTGTATCACGCCATCGGGCTCGATATAGACTGTTCGTCCGGTCGATGATTCATCGTGTGTGATACCACTGATCTTTCGCTTGTGCTCAGCAGGCACTGACAAGACTCTTCTACCATTTCTAATGGACTCTGCATTATCTGTAAGCCATCCGCTTTGTCTGAACTTTTGAAGCAACTGGCCAAATAGCCTATCCTGTTCACCAATCTTTGATCTTATGAGCTTCCTGATACGAGACAGCTCCTCTGATGCATTTGACTTGACTTCACCCTCTTCATCAAAAACTTTGTCAATGGATGCCAGGAGCTCGCCCTTCCACTCTACCATTGATGCCCTAAGGTAAAGATTCTTATAAGTCAGCTTTCTTTCTGTATTGAAATAATTGAGTATGGCCCGTGTATTGACTAATAGCTGTCTTATGACTATGAATTTCTCTGCTGTCAGAACATAGTTTTGAATATTAAGACGCCTTATATTCTCATCAATAGGTTGGTAGTTTTGTAGCGGTATAGCATCTGAGGCCATTATTCCATTCAAAAACTCAACTGTCTCATCTAAAGCCGTTTCGATAAAGTCCTTTTGATATACCGGAAACATATCGTCTACCAGTACTTGTCCGGGTTTACCCTTACATTGCTTGTAGAGTAAGTCCTTGATTTTATCGTACTCCAGACGAACCGGCAAATCAGCCGGATAATACTTTACTTTATCTTTTTTCATAATTTAGCGGCAAAAGTAATACGTTTGTATCATAACCAGTGATGAGGTGTTATAAATTAAATGCGAACTGAAGGGCTGTCCTATTTGTTCGGCAACAATAAACCTTTAAGTGTCATTAGTTTGCAATAGTAAAACCCAAATAAAGCAATAGAGTTTTACAGCGCAAAATGAAAGATTCTTCAAATATTTGAAGCAGTGATACCTGCATGATGCAATAGTAAATTGGCGGGTAGACATTTTTTAATGCATAAATCGGGTTCAATCCGCACAGCAAATATAAATTGATACATCTGTAAATAAGTAATATGGCAGGTAACACATTTGGTCACTTATTCAGAATTACTACATTTGGTGAGTCTCATGGTCCGGCTATTGGAGTGACAATTGATGGCTGCCCGGCAGGTATTGAATTAGACATTTCGGATATACAGGTGCAGTTAAACAGACGGCGACCTGGTCAGTCTTCCATCGTGACTCAGCGTAAAGAATCAGATACTGCTCGCATTTTGTCAGGCGTATTCGAAGGTAAGACACTTGGGACGCCCATAAGCATCATCCTGGAAAACGAAGATCAGCGTTCCAGAGATTATAGCCATATTAAAAATAAGTACCGGCCATCTCATGCGGATTTTACCTGGGACAAGAAATTTGGTCACCGTGACTATAGAGGAGGCGGCCGCTCTTCAGCGAGAGAGACGGCTGCCAGAGTTGCCGCAGGAGCTGTTGCCATCAAGCTGCTTTCGTATTTTGGCGTGACTGTCCACAGCTTTGTCCGCCAGATTGGTCATCTGAGGTTAGAAAACATACCGGAAGGTTTATGCTATGACACCATCGACTCCAACATTGTAAGATGTCCTGACAAAGAGCTTGCTCATGAGATGGAAGATTACATCAAGTCCATTCGCAAATCCGGCGATACCGTTGGAGGCATAGTTACTTGTGTCATTGACAAAGCTCCCGTTGGCTTGGGGCAACCTGTGTTTGATAAGCTTGAGGCAGATCTGGCTAAGGCCGTGCTTAGTATCAATGCCTGCAAAGGCTTTGAAATCGGATCCGGATTTGGAGCCGCTGTGATGAAAGGGTCTGAACACAATGATGCATTTTATAAGACTGACGGCAAAATCAAGACAAAAAGCAATAACAGCGGAGGCATTCAAGGTGGAATTTCAAACGGCATGCCTATTACTTTCAATGCTGTGTTTAAGCCCGTAGCCACCTTGATGGCGGACCAACCTTCTGTCGATGAGCAGGGACAAGATACTATCATTAAGGGCAAAGGGAGACATGATCCGTGTGTTTTACCCAGGGCTGTGCCAATAGTGGACGCTATGGCTGCATTGGTCATGGCAGACCATCTACTGCTGAGCAAAAGTGACCAGTTAGCATTCTTACTTCAATCATAATACAAAACCACATATATATGAATCATCGATTGCACGTTCTTTGTTTATTAATCCTGTTCATACTCTCCTCTACGTTCATAGGCTGTTCGCAAAATCGCCCTGATCAGACCTTCCGCATAGCCTTTTACAATGTCGAAAACCTATTCGATACCATCCCCAATCCCATGAAAGATGACTTAAATTTCACTCCCGGCTCGAGAGCCAGATGGAATACTGAGCGATACAATAAGAAGCTTGTAGACCTCGCTAAAGTCGTAGAAGACATGGACCATCCACCTATTCTTGGGCTGGCAGAGGTAGAGAATGCCCTGGTGCTCAATGACTTTTGCAAGGCCATTGGAAAGCCTTATTATAGTTTTATTCATCACGAATCTCCTGATAATCGTGGTATTGATGTCGCTTTATTGTATCAACCTGAATATTTCAGACCCTTAGCAGATGAAGCCTTGCCATTACAGATTGACATCAACGGGGTCGATCGTTTCACCAGAGATATACTTTATGTCACCGGTATATTTTTACCGACTCAAGATACTCTTGACTTATATATTAATCACTGGCCTTCTCGTCGAGGTGGACTTGCCCAGAGCGAACACAGGCGTTTGGCAGCTGCCGACACCCTGATCAATCACATCAATCTATTGAAATCCCACCGTCATCAACCCAACATCATCATCATGGGTGACTTTAATGACGAACCGTCAAATAAAAGCATAAAACGCATCATCGATAGTCAGAAAAACAAAACACCCTTTGCCCTGTTCAATGCAGCCCACAAAGCCCACAAGAAAGGCAAGGGCACTTACAACTACCGCGGCACCTGGAATATGCTGGATCAGTTTATCATCAGTGAGCACATGACGAATACATCGACATCGGGTCTTAAATTTTATGAATTCACAGTATTTGATCCGCCCTTCCTCATTTTTGACCACCCGCGTTTCGGACGCACGCCCAATCGCACATACGGCGGCCCCAATTACTATGGCGGCACGAGCGACCATCTTCCCATCTTCATGGACATTTACCACATAGATATAGATAACGATAGATAATTTCTTTGGGGGTGCCCCTCCTCCTATCGTCGTCGGGTCGGGTCATTCATTCCTATTCAGCAGTGTCTCATGGGCAGTATATGCTCAGGAATATCGGCTTCCGCTGGTCGCCACTATCCTGAGTATACTGCTGCCATTCGCCACTACTTCATATCCATTTCTACCCCTCACCCACTTGAAGTTACACTTGGAAATAGTAGAATAAAAAAGATAGATCAACCCGAATTATCCTTACGAATCAGATTCCGAGGTCAGTCTTCTTAGCCCACTTTTTAGCTCAGAAAGCGTTTTCATTGTATTCATATCTGACGCACTAAGAGCTTCAGATAGATGATCATTTTCTTTCACAAGTACACATGGCAATTCGAAGACAACTCCTGGATACTGCTCTTCAAATTCGTCCTTGTGCAGAAAAACTGCATCTATCGATAACTCTTCCAGAAACTGTCTCCATTCCTTTTTCTCACCAAAATGACCGTATGTCAAAGCACACAAAGAACAAGGATATGTCTTTGGACTCACTATCTTATGGAGCCAATCGGCTGCCATGTTTAAGATACCTGCATCGGCGTTATAGACAAATATGAATTGCTTAGGCATGATCAGTAATTTTTTCTAAGATATTATTTTGTTATTAAAACAACATCGACATTAATGACAAAAGAACATTAATATTTGTTCTACTTATCTACGTTACAGCTTTACATTCAGTGTTAAAAGGCTTGGATAAATATTATGCTGCATCATCCGTGTTTGGCGCTCGTGTGAATTATTAAGGAATACAAGACCTGCAGGATTAAACTGAAACTGAGCAGAAGAACTCCAAAAGCCAGTCATAGGACTATCACGGTGAGTTCGGTTTCTCTTTTCCTTTGACAAAAAGTAGGTAGTGACCCATCCGGCAAGGGCTCCAAAAGTAGCGTGTCTGATCACGTAATCAGCACGGAACCCAAAAAGTTCACCCACTCCCAAGCCTAATAGTCCACCTCCCAAAACTCCGCCTAAAAGATTGAAATGACCTTGTCTGGAAGTAAACTTTGTATATTTCGTAGAAGCATAGCCCACTGAAAGTCCACATATCGCACCTAATCCACTACTTAGATATGATTCAAATATGCCAACTTCCTCAAGCGAGACAAATCCTAGTCCTCCACCAATAAGCGCCATTGAATTGATAAAACGGTAATCTCCGATTGACCTTGGTCTTTTTTTATGTATTGCGTTGGTTATAATCCCTCCTGTTACAGAACCAGCTACGGTGTAAATGCCCACAGCAGAACTGGCGTTCATATCTGATAATTCTCTAGCGGCGAGCATTAACATGTAAGAACTGCCCATACCCATTATACTTCCAGTATTAAATGCAACTGACTGAGTGTAGGTAAAATTATACCCTTTAGATATATGATAAGAAAGCCATCCCTGAAGTAGGCTAGTGCCTAAAAGAGATAGATACTCTACTCTATTAGCTCTTGTACGATCAAAAATTCTATTGTTTTTTGTCGTAGACAGCAGACTTAAGCCATTAAGATATCCCAAACTCGCACCATTGATAAACATATTGACATCAGCAGGTCTAACGTTCCTATCTCTATTGGCTAAGTAAACAACACCACCATTGACTAAAGGAGTCATTGTCCCAAGTGCGTAATGCATAAAATTAAGATTAGACACTCTTTCAACTGTAACCATTGTAGGAATAAACGGATTACCTGTTGGAGTCACAACTTCAGTATAAGAAAACTCTCTGGTGGCAAAGGCTAAAAGTGCCCCATATGCTAAACCATGAATGCCATTAGCTATAACAAGCATAGTATTGCCGCTCAAGCTATCCATTGTTTTGTCATATTCATTTATGAAGACTAACTGCTTATCCACTGTATATTGAATATCAGACAACTCTTCTGGACTAATATCGATTCTAACCTGATAGCTTTGATCATCAAAACTTCTGAATATTTTAACAAAATAGCTCGAATCACTGGATTTTAACAATAGCGCTTTATCAAAACCATCTCGAAACTCTCTAAAAAGACCGCATTTGCGCCTCATTTTTTCATTAAGTTCATAAATACCATCACTCCATTCTATCTGTTCAGATTGACTTAGACAAGGTATACAAAAAAAAAGTATCATTGAGGTTCCCAAAAAGAGAATTCTTTGATTCAGCGCATCTTTGATTATGTTACGAAAATAAAACATTAGGCACCTTGTACTTAAAATAAATCATACTATTGCTCACAAAATTAGATCAAAATGCAAAATTGCAAAAATAAATTTATACACAAAGATCTGTCACCAAGCTATAACATTCCGAATTCATATTTTTTATAAAATTATATTTATCTATGGGTGCACTTCAAAATGTCCTTAATTCCGGTCATGCATCAGCGATGCGTAGTGGGTCACGAGCGCATGCGAGTGAGTCCGAAGGACCTAGCGAATAGCGAGCCCCGGAGCGTAGCGACCCGAGGACGATAGGACGAGGGTGATGCCAAAAGTGATATAATTATATGCATCCAATTTATAAGTACCAATCCTTATAATAATTTATCAAACTTGATTTTCAAAGTACAGAATGTTAACAAATTCATAACAAAAACCATGGCATTTTGATCCCTTTCCGAAAAGAATAATTATATTTGTTTAAAATAGCATATATCTATTAATCCCTGAAGCATACACGTACAGGTAAAACTTTGATTTATTGGACATCTGAGTAGAGTCACAATTAAAAGCAAGTGATTCAAGAACAAGAAATAATAAATCAATAAGCTGGAGCAAGATGATCGCAAATGACTTTGTCCTGTTCGCTGGAAATCTTTGTTAATGAAATCGCTCTAAAATACATACACCTATGGTTAATTACTACTACACAACTTTATTTTTAATTTTTCACTTGGTCAGTGTCTCAACAGTAATGGCACAAGAGCCCTGTGACGCAGAGACCATTTCATTTGATCAAGAATATTGTGGACAGACAGTCTTTAATATTTACAACCCACCACCAAGTCAAGTTCCTTGCCCTACATTGGTAGGAAGTAGTTCATGGTACAAATTCGAGATATCACCGGATAATGCCGGCGTAGAAATTGACTTCACCGGAGAGTCTTGTTGTGAATACCAATTGGTCATTGGTAGATTTAACGGTGGATGTTCTGGAGAATTTAGTTTTTCTACATTTGATGCTTACTGTTTTAGCGAGAAGGAAACCATCACAAAATATTGTGCCAGTCCCGGTACTTATTACTTATATGTAGGTACAACCAGTGCACATCAGGGAACATTTTGTTTTACTGCTAGTGAGGTCACCACACCATCGGAGTGTGAAGTAAGTTTTGATTGTGAAGATGCTATTGAATTGGACATAAGTGATTTCAATACTATAGTCTGTGTTGATGGCTGTAATATTGGTAATTGCGGTGAAAATTTAACATTAGGTGATTGCACATACAATAGTGGCATTGCCTGGTTTAAAGTAACCATACCCTGGTCAATGGGCGCAAATAGTCTTAGTCTCACAGTGACAAGCCATGATCAATCCTTGATGGCTCCAAAAGTACAAGCATTTAGAGGTAACTGTAACTCTCTGACACCACTTAGTCAATGTAATGTTGGTAGTAACGGAACAGTCAATCTTCTGGGTATTGGTGTCAGCCCAAGTCAAGACGTATATATCGCAGTCACGAATGATTCCCGTAATCCTGGCAACTTCGAACTATGTGTGTCACTCCTCCAAAGCACCGGTAGTTCTTGCTTTACAGGCGGAGAGTTAATAGTTAATGCTCGATCAATTGGTGGATCTCTTGAAGGCCCTTATTTCCCTAATGAGCAGGTCAGCTTTACTTTCAATTGGTCATTTACGTCTGTTGGGAATGGCATACAATGGCCTCACGCTATTATACCAATATTTGGTGAGTGTTGGGACATTGAATCATCCACACTTCCTAACTATGGTAACTGGACTTGGTTTGATGAAGGAGTAGTTACATATAATCTCGATAACACTTTTGTATTTACTTATGACGATCCTGTTAGCGGTGATATCAAACTTTGTTATTGGTTAGATCCATCATGTGAAGGAGAGCACCTGACACAAGGCACATTGATGCCTGCCGGATGGTACCACATCAATCAGCCTGGGCAATGCGGTACACATGACTTAGGTAATCCTAATAACACATGGGGAGCACCCTGTGTAGGCACCTGTGGAGGTAGTTTCAACTTTATTCTGAGAACCAAACCTTTTGAAGAGTGTAGCCCGACTCAGAATGTTCTTGATTGTGGTATTCAGTTTTTTGTATTCTCTGATTTTCAAACAGGCTGTTGGGTGTCTACTCAATCAGATGCATGCCTAAAGGATCAACCACATTATTTCAATGCCAATATGATTTGCTGTTTTGGTTGTAATGTCTATACAGATAGTCCGGACAATACCTTTGAATTGTGCTCATGCGACACGACCGAGATTTTTCTATATGCCGACGAGGCTGGACCTAACACAGAGTTTACTTTTACTATTGAGAGACCATCCGGTATTATTGGTGGTTCTCACGGTACGACTACAGACGCTATCAGACAACGACTTTGTAACACAACGTCAGATACCTTAGATGTCTTATACTTTGTTGGCGGTACTGATTCCATAGGTTGCTATTCAGCAGAGGAGACGATGATCACGGTGAGGGTATTACCTCAGTTTTTTGTTGAGCTAGATGAGACTGGGCCATTGTGCGTTGGCGACTCCTTTTTAATAACGCCGAATATAACCGGTGGTAATGGACAACCCTTTAATTATGAGTGGCATGATGGCTCTAACAATGACCATATCACAGTTGTAGAAGATATTGGTGGAAGATATAGGTATGCAGTTACAGTGACAGATACTACTGGATGTAGAGCTATTAGTCACGTTTTTATAGATTATCAGGATTATCCT
The DNA here is from genome assembly GCA_007125435.1 of Saprospiraceae bacterium. Taxonomy (GTDB): domain Bacteria; phylum Bacteroidota; class Bacteroidia; order Chitinophagales; family Saprospiraceae; genus SLDF01. The sequence continues at coordinate 98 of SLDF01000090.1, read as the reverse complement.
ACAGACGAGCTTAGACTAGAAGTGGATGAAGATAATCTTGGTACAATAACCTATGATGTAGCTAACCCCAATGCCTTCACCTACGAATGGTCAAATGG
>SLDF01000328.1 GCA_007125435.1 Saprospiraceae bacterium | reverse complement strand
CCCGATCGAAACCAATCAAAAGCCAGTGTATTGAGAACAGGCAGCAATGTAGCCATGTCTTCTCTGGCGATGGTATCGGTAAGTGGAATATCCGGACTGATACCACCTGACCCATATACAGTGCGACCTCTAGCGGTCTTGAAGACAACGATGTCGTAGTCATCTTCACTGTCGGGCTTCTGGATAGATCGGCCTGAAGGTAGGTAGTATCCGGCTACGGTAAGGCGGATACCTGAGCCGTCAGATAAGTTAAAGTGCTCTTGCACCAGGCCTTTGCCGTAGGAAGGGGTGCCGATGACCAGACCCCTGTCCAGATCCTGAATGGCACCTGCTACAATCTCGCTGGCCGAAGCAGAGCTACCATCTATGATGACGGCCATCTTCTCTATATCGTAAAAGTTTTTGCCGGTGGTAAAATACTCTGATCGCTTGCGGTTTTTACCTTCTGTGTAGACGAGGAGCTTACCTTTTTCTTTGAAAAATTGGCTGAGCATATTGACAGCCTCTTTGAGCAGGCCGCCACCGTTTTGTCTCAGGTCTATGATGAGGTGATGAGCATTGCCATATTCAAACATTTGCTCTACAGCTTCCATAAAGTCCCTGTACGCATCGGGACCAAATCTATCCAACTTGATGTAAGCAATCGTATCTTGAATGATACGCCGAACTGATACATTGTCCAGGGCAACCTCCGCTGGCCTTACGGATATGGTCACAGGCTCCGGAGAAGGGTATCTGTCTACAGTCAGGAGAAGCGGCGTATCCGATGGCTGGCTCCGAACGATGCCGGAGAGCGTTTCTGCCGTCAGCACAGAATCGATGTAAAAGCCATCAGCACCAATGATGATATCACCGACCTTGATACCGGCAGTGTCAGCAGGGCTTCCTTTTTTTACATATAATACAGCAATACCTTGCGGGTGCTCGAAAAAATGGATGCCAATACCGCGATAATTGCCTTCCATCTCTTGACCAATGATGCGATTTTCTTCAGGGTCAAAATACCTGGAAAAGGGGTCAAGGTCATCAATAATTGAAGAAATCGACATGTCACCATTGGGCGTTGCATCAACTCGACGATAATACCGATTTTGAACCAGATGCGACACCTCTGAATATGTCTTTTGCTCGAGGTAGAGGTCTTTGTCTACAGATGTAAAGTACTGGCGGTCCGGCTGGATTACAAAATGGTCTATAGCTAGCCATGAAGTAGCTATCACCAATCCGGCTACTAGCGGCCACCACCAAAAACATGTTTTGTTTTGCTGTGTCATGGTATATTGGATGTGCCATTGAGCTCCCACTACAAAACTCTATCGCGCATCCCGGGTTCAATGAAGCCGATGCTTTTTTGCCGATAGGATCCTCTTCGCAGCGCTACAAGATAGGCTATGGTGTTGATTTATTTGATATAAACAGTTTTAGCGTTGACAAATTCGCGGATGCCAAGGTAAGACAATTCTCGACCATAGCCACTTTCTTTGATGCCACCAAATGGCAGCCTGGGGTCAGACTTGACAAATGCATTGACAAAACAGCAGCCTGCTGCCAGTCGAGTACGGGCGATATACTTACCCCGATTGATATCTTTGGTAAACACGGCAGCGCCCAGACCAAAGACAGTGTCATTGGCCAGTCGGAGGGCATGGTCTTCGTCTTTGGCCTTGATGATAGCAGCAACCGGTCCAAACAATTCTTCATCATAGGCAGGCGAACCTTTTCGGACTTCTGTCAGTACGGTGGGTGGATACCAGGCACCTTTGCGATCCGGCACCTCTCCACCGAGCAAACATTTAGCACCGGCGACGATGCTTTTTTGGACTTGTTGGTGTAGGTGGTCTCGTAAGTCGACCCTTGCCATGGGACCAATCCGGGTGGCTTCATCTAGCGGATCACCCATGACAACTTCGCGCATACCCTGTGTAAATGACTCGACAAAGCCATCATAGAGGGACTGGTGCACAATAAAGCGCTTGGCCGCAATACAGCTTTGGCCGGCGTTGATAAGGCGACTCGTCAGACAGGCGTCTACGGCCAGGTCTAAGTCCGCATCTTCGAGGACGACATAGGGGTCACTGCCTCCAAGCTCCAAAACCGTCTTCTTCAAGTGCTGGCCGGCGGTCTGGGCAATGGCTTTGCCGGCGGCTGTGCTACCGGTCAGGGTGACGGCTTTGATCACGGAATTGCCTATGATACTCGCTACGCCATTGTTGTCGGTTTTGACCACTCGAAACACATGCTCCGGAACCCCGGCATCATTGAGAATGGCCTCTATTGCAAGGGCACAGCCTGTCACATTCGACGCGTGCTTAAGAATGATGGCATTACCCGCCATCAGGGCAGGTGCGGCAAATCTAAAGACTTGCCACAGGGGGAAGTTCCATGGCATGACGGCCAGTATTACACCTAGAGGTCTATAGGCAATGAAGCTTTCACGACCTTCAGTCTCGATAGCTTCATCCTCTAGAAAGGAAGCTGCATGCTGAGCGTAATATTCACAACACCAAATGCACTTGTCCACCTCAGCTCTGGACTCAGTAATCGGCTTACCCATCTCCGACGTCATTTTTACAGACAGGGGTTCTTTTTTCTCTTTGAGGAGGTCAGCGACTTTGAGCATGATGGCGCCTCTCTCAGATACAGATGCGCCTTCCCATCCAATTTGTGCAGCCTCCGTGCTTTTGAGAATATGGTTGATTTCTGTATCAGAATGCTCTTTAAATGCAGCTAATACTTCAAGATTGACCGGATTGATAGAATGTAACATAAGAAATTGAATTTGCAATGAATGACTTTCACAATATAATACGCCTTTACGGGATTATTATAAAAATATAGTAAAACTTGACTCGATAAGGGTACTGATCCGTTATTTTTACCTTTGATGACAAGTATTATAAAACATGATGGGTGACCGCGCAAATAGTGTTAAAAGGCTCTTTATTGACAAGGCTCTGGAGTTGGGCTTTGACATGGTGGGCGTATCCAAAGCAGAAAAGCTGGATGAAGAAGCGCGTCAACTGGAGTCCTGGCTCAATAAAAATCATCAAGGCCAGATGGGCTGGATGGCTAACCATTTTGACAAAAGAGTAGATCCGCGTCTGCTTGTGCCCGGAGCCAAATCTGTGATTTCACTCCTTTATAACTACTTCCCCAAAGAAGAACAGCATGAAGAAGACACACCCAAAATTGCGCGGTATGCCTATGGCGAAGACTACCACTTTGTCATAAAGAAAAAGCTAAAGACCTTGCTTCAGTGGCTTCAGGATGAAGTAGGGCAGGTATCCGGTCGCTGCTTTGTGGATTCAGCGCCGGTGATGGAGCGTCAATGGGCAGAGCGCTCAGGCCTTGGATGGCTGGGCAAAAACACATTGCTGATTCACCCCAGGAAGGGCTCTTACTTCTTTTTGGCAGAACTGATCATTGACTTAGAGCTGCCCGTGGATCATCCCATTAAGGATTACTGTGGCACTTGCACCCGATGTATTGACGCCTGCCCAACGGATGCCATTTCTCAAGAGGGCTATTTGCTGGATGCGTCGAAATGTATTTCATACTTGACGATTGAGTTGAAGGATGAGATCCCTGAAGCGTTCCAAGACAAGATGGAAGGCTGGGCATTTGGCTGCGACATATGTCAGGAAGTCTGCCCATGGAATCGCTTTTCTACACCGCATAAAGAACCCGCATTTGACCCTCATCCGGACTTGCTGTCTATGAAAGAGCACGAGTGGCATGAGATCACAGAAGAGGTTTTCAATATCATTTTTAAAAAGTCAGCTGTAAAGCGCACAAAATACAGCGGACTAAAAAGGAACCTTGCATTTATTAAAACAAAGGGGCAACCCTAGATTAGATCGCCCCTCTGTAATATTGTAAATGACATGATATGTCGGCTATGGTGTATTGCATTGGCATCACCCTCCACTTCGTTTTGGGTCGCTATGCTCCGGGGCTCGCTATTCGCTCGGTCCTTCGGACTCACTCGCATGCGCTCGTGACCCACTCCGCATCGCTGATGCAATATGGCAGACACAACGACAGCCTGCCATCCACCTCATCAGTCCATAATGCGGGACTAGTGTCCTCTATCATATTTGCAGCAGCCGTGTAGGTTTTCATAAACGGTGTCATCGGCTTTGAAGTTTTCTGTATCGTGTCCGACGTCGGCTACGTGTTCTTCAATAGCTTCTTGAGACGTAAGGTCAGCGTCAAAGCGAACATGTAGCATTTCAGTCTCATCGTTCCAGAAGGCAAAGAATATACCGTCCAGTTCACCGACTGCACTTTCTATTCTGGTTTTACACATACCGCAGTTACCATAGACTTTGAATATTCTCTCTGTGTATGCTTTTTTGACCTCTTCTTCTTCAGCGGCTTCTTTATGGTTCCAGACGACTTCTTGCCCGTCATGTCTAATAATAGTGACATTAGTAGTCGTGTAGCCGGCTTTATCAACCCTTTTGGTGATGTCTTCGACACTTATTTTAGCATCGGCAGGCATAGCAAATTGCATTTTACCGCCATCGAGATCAACTGTGAATTGTTGCTTTTGCTTGACATCCTTGAATGCCCTTTCTAGTCCATTGGCGCAGAATGCGCAGCCGAGGCCGTCTATTTGAGCAGTGACTTGATCTACCTGAGCTTGAGCTAGGCTAAATGTAAACAGGGAAATGAAAATTACGAATATTGATTTCATGATAAAAATATGTTTTTGTTAATAATGGTTGTTGGTGAGTTTTGACCAGGTCAAAACATCAATTGTAAATCGGTTAAATGATAAATCTTCCGCCTATCATCAAGGCTAAATCTCTTCTAAATAATGTCGGTACTTCCTGCACTAAAGGCATTTGTACTGATAGTTCCAGTGCATAGCTTCTAAAGGCATATTGAAAACCTTGTGCAAAGTAGACCGCATATCCATCTACAGCAGGCATTGCTATACCTTCATATTCAAAGTAGAGGGTCATTTGCTTCACCGGGTAAGACTGCTTGAGCAGGGGTAGCCCGAATGCAAGCTTAGCGTCCCAGGCATTTGGGTGGCTTTCTCCCATGTGCATATAGGCCAGTTCACCAACTACGCCGTATTTTAATGACTCCATACCTGCCAGTATACCGACCGATGTTTGATAGGTGCCCATACCGACCATTGGTGCTTCGTTTTCTCTACCGGTAGGTAAAGTACTCATAGCCTTGGCAGCCATTCTAAATGTACGGCCCATACCGTCTTTTTGAACAAATTGGTATTTGGCTCTTAGGCTTAAATCACCGGCTTTAAAGCCTTCCTGTCTGTCTGCGTCATTTAAAGCGACCAATGGCATGTCAATACCGACTTCGAAGTTGTTTTTGATATTGTAGTCAATCATGACAGGTGCCATGTGATAATTTCTGTCACCACTCTGGAGGTACTGGTAAAATGCTCTGAATGTACCCTTGTTTTCACCCAGCATGATGGGCTTATCTGTGCGTATAGGCGGCCCTTGAGCTATCAATGTTGTTTGTATGATGGCTAAAAGACCAATGATATATATGATGTGTTTCACGGAAAATTGATTTTTAATTTGATAATCTTATGCTGTTTTAGGCTTTCCCAATGGAAAGATGAATAATGATTTGTGCCTTTGACGTTAATATATCGGAAGTAAAATGATCTTTTACAAACTACGCCAAATAGCAACCTAAAACGGGTATCAAATTAAAAATCTCTGGATAAGAACGGGAATATCTGTAATGATAGATGGGGGATGGTAAAATTGAAATTTCCTTTGTGTGTTGAATAGAAGGTCTCCTGTCCAGGCAGAAAACAAATTGGCATCAACAATAAATACCAAAGTAAGCGCTAGAGGGACTGTCAGATGATCCGATACAATGTGCTCGATATCCAGTTGAACAAACTCTGTCTCAAAGTCACAACAGTTTTCATCTCCACAATCTTTAGGATCGCTATCGGTGGATGAACTGCAGCAAGATTTGGGCGACATATCTTTAACGCCGATGAGTTCGAACTGATCCTTGCTTTGAGAGGAGCAGTGCCCACTACATGTATCTACCTGAGCAAAAATGGCCACATCTTTTAAGTTACCCTGGCAAAAATGCTTATTGATGGTCAAACCCATACTACTTAGGTAGACCAACGAGGCTAGTGTTATATGTAGCGCTTTTTCAAACATTGACACAAATGTAAGCCTTATATTCATAAATACCAAACGCGTTAACAAAGCTTTATGTGTTTTTATGATCGGGTTAATAGTCTTGACATCAGTGACATATGTCACATAAGAGTCAAAAGCCAAGCGTTGACAAAGTGGGAACAACCCCTTTCAAAGGCTGTGTAAGAATGACATAGTATCAGCTTAACTGAACCTTCTTTTCCTGAACAAAATTTTTGAAATTCTTATTGGTCATAACCGTGAACTGCATCAAATTAATGGATTGGCATTAATATTGCTCCATGATATATCATGTGCTTCAGGATAGTGTTTATATCCGTTAATGACATCAAGAAAAAGAGATTTTAAATGAAAGACAAACAAAAAATAAGAAGTAGAGCCAGAGAGTCGAGAGCGGCAATTGAGAGGATGTATATTGCCATGAGACATTTATTCATCAGAGGCTCCTACAAACCGCTAGGTGTTTCAGGGGAGTCCCTGATAGATGCCATGAAAACGCTAAGTCCGGAGATTTACGGTTCTGTATCTGACCCTGAGCGAGTGGAGCTTGATGGACTATTGTACGTATTTCAGAGATTACCGCAAGGGATTGAAGATTGCAGGTACATTAGATTGATTACCAAAGAGGGATATGAAAAGTCCAACTTTGATATTTTGGTACCCCCTAAGAGGCGTCGAAATTGTTATCGTATAGATAGCGAGCAAATGTTTATAGAGATGACGAGAGGCCGATCAGATGTTTACGATGTATTGACGCACTTAACATTTATGTACATAGAAGCAGAAAAAATAAGAAAAAACAGCACCGATCACAAGGGAAGAGTGCAAAGAGACTGGCAAATGCTAGAGAGAATTGTAGAAGCAGAAAAAAAAGGTGATGATTTTAACAAAGAAGTAGCATTTACATATTTAAGTAAGATCCTGAATCAAAGCTATGTAGATACGGTAGCAGCAGCAGAGAAGTTTGAGAAGGCAGATAAGGTCAATTCGCTGTTTTATGTAGCATACAACCTTGGAAAGCGATCCATGGAGGAAGCCGAAGAGGGTCTTTCCAGAGAAATCAGTTTTTCGAGAGGTTTAAGGGAGAAGATCGGACATCATATCTACGGAGAAATATGGGCCAATAAAATAAAAGAAGCGCTTCATGAAGATGGCTTAATCGATCGCCCACTACACATTATCAGTGCAAATATGCACAGTGTCATGAATTGCCTATATGCCAGAGAGGCCCTTCAATCTCAGAAAAAGAATATGCCATTGGACCAATTGGCATCAATACTCAGTCAGGGAGAAAATGAACACCTCAGACAAAAGGTCAAAAAGTTTGCAGAGCGCAACGGTATGCGATGTATTGAAGATACTACAGGCACAAATATTGAAGTGCAAATAATAGATCTTACAAGAGTACCCTTTAGGCAATTACCGGAAGAAATTAATATCAATGCCAGATATATCGAAGATAAAAAGCCTGTAATTCTTGTGATGGATTATGCTTTTGGCGAACAGGCATATGAATCTATGGATGAACTGTTAAAGCCATACGTTAAAGATGAAGTGAAAACACCTCTCAATGTCAAGTCAATCGCAGTCATGGGTAAAGCCGGAATATTGACAGGAGAAAAAGGAGATATTATGGTAGCGAATTCTCATGTTTTTGAGGGCACGGCAGATAACTATCCTGTCGATAACGAATTTTCTATTGAAGACTTTGAAGGGCATGGTATGCATGTCGTAGAAGGAACAATGATCACCGTCCTTGGTACATCTCTGCAAAATAAGGATATACTGAGGTATTTCTACAATTCATCATGGCGTGCAGTTGGACTCGAAATGGAAGGTGCCCATTATCAAAAGGCCATTCAATCTGCTTCAAAAATAAGGGGGAGTGTATCGCAGGATATTAAGTTACTGTATGCATATTATGCCTCAGATAATCCGCTTATATCCGGCCAAACACTAGCTAGCGGATCACTGGGGCTAGATGGCGTCAAGCCGACATACCTCATAACAGTAAAGATCTTATCAAAAATAATGGAGGGAGATACTGGGCAAAAAAACAATAGGCTACCTCTAGATAACAAAGGTGATGCCCCCAAAGACTAATAAACCCGACTTATGTATTGGAAATTCGTAATTCGGGTTAAAACACGCCCAAAGAGCAGTCTATCCCCTGTTTCTGGTATCAAGCCCCCAACGGAGTTTATCGCGCATATTGTGTAAGAAGCTTCTGTCGTTGAGCTGCACCAAGTGGATGGAAAAGTCTGCTTTTTTTACAGCGAGCTGGTAGTTGTTGCGGATGGTCTCATAGCGTGCATCCAGTGTGCATAAGACGTTTTCTGTGCGACTCTCTACTTCAAAGGAGAGTATAGACGTGTCAGGTATGACCAATGGTCGCACATTCAGATTGTGCGGTGCCACCGGCGTGAGTACAAAGGTCTCTGAATTGGGAAAAACAATAGGCCCGCCACAGCTTAAACTGTACCCTGTCGACCCGGTAGGCGTGCACAGTATGATACCATCAGCCCAGTAAGAGTTTAAAAATTCACCATTGATGTATGTATGAATGGTAATCATGGATGATGTGTCGCGCTTTAATATCGTAAAGTCGTTCAATGCATACTGAATCCCGTTAAATATCGGAAGATTGGACTCGAGCGACAGCAATGTCCTCTTTTCTACTTTAAAGGCCTCTCTGTCTAATACATCAATCAGCCTGGTGATTTTACCGGTATCTGCCGTGGTCAAAAAGCCGAGTCGACCCATATTAACCCCCAGGATGGGGATGCCGCTATCTTTTACGATTTCAACAGCACTGAGAACCGTCCCGTCGCCCCCCAGGGTCAAAACCATCCTTATACCTATGGCTTTCAAATCGTCACCCTCTTCGAAGAGGCAGATGTCGTCCGAGATCAATTGGTTGACTTTGAGGTATTCATAGAAATGACCCGTTGCCCAAATCTGGAAGGCCTTTTTTTGGGACAAGGCATTGATAAAGAAACGAATGGTTTCTTTCTGCTCGGGGTTTAAATGCTTGCTGTATAATAAAACATTCATAATTATCTCTATGCTTTTTCCCTTTTTAATAGGTTCTATTGGGAGTGTTTTTCGTTTTGTCGCTTTGGGCATCACCCTCCTCCTGTCGTCGTCGGGTCGCTATGCTACGCTACTCACTATTCGTTCGGTCCTTCGGACTGCCTTCCTTCGGTCGGCACAGCTCCGCAGCGCTGATGCAATACCAGAAAAATCGATATTTTGAAATGCACCCTTTTAGTGGCCATTACAAGTACGATGGACAATACTTATCATCTAATACCAAATTGATAATGCAAGAATACACCTACTTCGCCTCTATCATTTGCACTTAACTCAAAACTAACCATCATATTGTGATAACCAACAAAATCCACGCCAAAGCCTCCGCCTGCTAGCGTACTATTAGCAAAGCTATTCTCCTCAAAGTTAAAAGGATTATTGGCATAGCCAATATCAAAGTTAGAAGAGATATAGACTTTTAACGGTAAGCTTCTAAATCTCTTAAAAGGTATCCAATCAAATAAAGGATAATCGCGATCAATGAGTTTAAACCTTATGCTGTTCTTTAAAAGGTAAAAATCAAGCCCGTCAATCATATAAAACTCATATCCTCTGACAAAGTCATTTTCCCATCCCAGGGCTCTGATGTTATTGTAAGGTAAGTTTTCAGGTCTCATGAGTCCTACTCTGAATGTACCGTGATGCTCTGTAGACCACCTTGGAGCCACTCTGAAGTACTGGCTGTATTGCGCCCTGAGATACAAGGCATCGAGATCCCGGGTTCTGATCAGTCCTTCCTTTCTCAGTTCACCTAGAAAGTAGTACCCCTTTTCAGGGTAAATTTTAAAATCTCGCTTTTCAAGCTCTGCCATATATACCCATTCATCAAAGCGCTGTACGTCACCGTTGAGAAAAAAGTTAGCGTTAAGTTCCTTGGTGACAAAGTCATCGATAAAGTTATTGTGGTAGTTGACCATGAGGCTGTGCTTCCACAACAGCTGTGGCCAGTAGGTCAGCCCTGCTGAGAGCCTTATCCGTTGATATAAAAACAAGTCATTTTCTACCCTAAACTTTTGTACGTTGTCAATAGTGGCATAGTTGATCTCTTGCTGGCGTGAAACCAGTGCGCCAAGGTATAGACCAAACTTTTTGGCTTTGTCAAAATAAGGTGTCTCATACTCGAGTTGGAGCTTTTGTGCATAACCGATCTGAGCTGTAAGCGAGATCCGGTTGTTTTTACCTGTGAGGTTATTGTAGCGAACACGCCCGGAAAAATTAAGTCTGTCAAATATGTTTTCCTTCAGCTCCCACCAGACGTTGAAATTTCTATCGGGTAGGTCTACACTGCCGGCCAGTGCCCAGTGTGGCATTTCTTTCAGGTTGAAAACTACATCTACGGAATCAGCTTCTACCAGCACTTCGGACGCTGCCTGATAAAAGGCGCCTGAGTTGACCAACCTTTCGTTTGCCAATTCTAGCTTGAGGGCCAGCCTTTTTGAATCATAACACTCGCCTGTCTGAATGCCGGCCTCTCTCAATATATATCCCCTTTTGACATCTTTGTTGCCATTGATAATGATGTGACGTATACAAAGCGTATCATTACCTAACACCAATGTCACATTCAGGACAATGAGAATAAGGGACATTAATAATCTGGTCGGATTCATAGTCAATATCAGACAGCTGTTTGCTTGTGTGGTAAATGGATAGCTATATAAACATCGATCCGAAAAGTTAATGACATTGGTCAAAATTAGTTGTTCTGTGTCAATGTTAATCCTTCAGTTAGAGACGGCTAAAATGACATTAAATTATTTCTAACCCAAAAATATTTATACCAAAACCATTGAAAAGCCCCCCGACCGGCTAAAAACAACATAAGTGCTAACCAAAGACCATGATTGGGACCAAGCCAATAATTACCCAGGTAATAAGCGCCTATAAAGACCAATAGCGCCAAAAACATCGTATTGCGCATGGCTTTAGTGGCTGTAATACCAATAAATATGCCATCCCATATGTAAGACCCAAATCCGGCCAGAGGCAATACTGTCATCCAGGCTATATAGATTAGTGCGGTCTGCACGACTTCTCCCTCGTCAGTAAAGAGCGATAATACCGGCGTAGAAAAAACGCCATAGACCAAACTGTATAGCACAGCGAGGCCCAACCCCCAAAGAATACTTGTGTTAACAGCCTTCTTCATTTGAGAAGGATTTTCTGCGCCGTAGTATTTACCGACTAAGCTCTCTGCAGCATAGGCAAATCCATCTATCCCGTATGACATCCAATTCAGCAACTGCATCAATATGACATTAGCAGCCAATAGTAACTCGCCATGGGCCGAAGACTGGCTGTAGAAGAAGCCAAATGTCAACGACAGGCATAAGGTGCGGATAAAAATATTTTTATTGACATTGAAGAAGCCTGCAAAAGCCTCTGGTTTAAATAGCTTTGACCAGTGCACTGCTTCGATGTATTTACCATATGTTTTCCACGCTAGTATGACAGCCAGCGTACAGCCGAGGTATTGTGCTATTACTGTTCCCCATGCAACACCTGCAATTTCAAAGTCTGCTATGACGACAAAGTAAAAACTCAAGCCTATATTGACTATATTGATGAATACGGTCAGAGCCAGGGGTAAAAATGCATTCTGCAAACCAAAAAACCACCCATTAATGGTGAACAGCATTAGTGTTGCCGGTGCAGATATGATCATGATGGAAAAGTAAGTATGCACCATACTGTATTGGTCTTCTGATACATTCATCAGGAATGCACCGGCTTTCCATATATACGGAGACAAAATCCAGAGACTGATACCGATTACTATGGCCACACCGAGTGCGCGCTGTAGCAATCGATTGATCTCACTAAAGTCATGCCGACCAAATGCCTGAGCTGACATACCTGTCGTGCCCATCCTTAGAAAACCAAAGTTCCAAAACAGAAAACTAAACAGCATACTGCCAATACCAACGGCACCAATGTGCAGGCCGGATAACCTGCCCATAAATATGACATCTGCTGTACTCAATAAAGGAACAGAGATATTACTGATGATGTTCGGTATGGCTAATCGCAGTATTTCCCGATTCATGTAGAAAGCATATTTTTTGGGGTAATGACCGCAATGTTACGCTTATTTTGATGGATGACCTATTTAAACGCCTTGGTAAATCTTTACCAACCGATGGTAATGTACGAGGTGAATACTCACAGGATAGCAAGAGGGATGAAAATCAACGATCTCCCTACGATAACAGCCAAAACAGATAAATCGGGCTGAAAAGTGTGTATATTTATCGGATTAAAAAACAGCTTTTTCTTCCTTTTTGCATCAGGTGCAGTTCAACATGTCGTTTTTACTGGTCTTGCATCAGCGATGTGTAAGGGTGGCGACGTAGGAGCCAGACTCAGCGTAGCGATAGCGAAGCTGAGGCCGACCGTCCAGGGAGCCCTGGAACGTAGCGACCCGACGACGACAGGAGGAGGGTGATGCCCAATGGAAATTAACCCGTTTTATGCATTAGCGATTTCTATTACGGCTTTAAATGGCTTCAAAATAAGGCGCTTTGCATGATTTCGCTCATTCACCATAGGGGTGGCTATGATTCAATCGCGAAATCATTTATTTTTTCGCCACTTAAACCCTCACTACGAAACCCTAATGCATAAACCGGGATAAACATAAAAATCATGAAATACTGGTTAGCAAAAACAGAGCCTGAAGAATACGGCTGGGATGACCTCGTAGCGTCGGAGGATGCTATGTGGAACGGTGTGCGCAACTATGCCGCCAGGAATAATATGCAAAGAATGGCCAAAGGAGATCCGGTCTTCATCTATCACTCCGGCAAGAAGCCGGCTATAGTTGGTATTGCTGAAGTGTCGCGACCGCACTATGATGACCCTGCAGACCCTACAGGTACATGGTCCGTAGTCAACGTGCGCGCTAAGCAAAAGCTAAAACATCCGGTACACTTATCGACCATTAAAAAGAATAAGGTATTCGCAGAATCCTCACTTGTCAAAAACAGCAGACTATCTGTGCATGAGCTGTCAGAGGATCAGTTTAATGAGGTCTTATCCTTATCCGAGAAGGCTATCAATTGAAGACATTGACCTCGCCATGGAGCTTGAGTAAGTAGTTGTTGGTAAGTCGAACTTCTGCACGATAGACATATATACCGGGATTGACGGCCTGTCCATTAAATGTGCCATCCCAACCTTCTTCATTGACATCTGATGGAAAGCTAGTTTTCGAAAAGAGATTGTTGCCCCATCGGTCATACACTTCTAGCAATTCTATCTCTTCGACGACTCCCGGTCTGCTGTAGATGGTGAAGAAGTCATTTATACCATCGGCATTGCCGGGCGTAAAGGCATTAGGTGCATACACGCCTCCTGTACGGATTACTCTTATCTGTGTGGTGGCTCTTGCCTGACAGCCGTTGATGTCAAATACGTGGATATTGTACTGAATGTGGTCCGGTGGTGTTGCTTCCGGCATTGGACAATTAGCACAGCTGAGATATCGGTCCGGATCCCAGATGATTTGCTCTATCGCCTCTTCTGCAAGATTAAACTGTGGCTCTAGTATGACGGACTCTCCCAGCTCAATGGTGATCAGTGGTTCTATGTCGACTGTTATGGGCTCCAAGCCGATTATTTCAAAGTCAAACCGGTATGAACAACCGACCTGATCATTGATTTCAAAATTGTACTGTCCCGGTGGTAATGCATCGGCCGTCCACGCTTCTCCATTGCCATCTACAATATTGTAGTCAAAAGGTGGTGTACCACCTATGATGTCCATCAGCTCAAAGATACCAAATGAACGATCGCAGTCCGGCTGAATGACGTCTACTTCTACCGACTCAAAATCATTGTCATCAGGCAGTATGGTCAGCTGATCAGATTGTACACATCCATTGCTTAGATTTGTCACAGTGAGCACATACACGCCGGATGCAGACGCCATGATGTTTAATTGATCCGCGCCGCCATCTATTCTTCCATTTTCTGTTGTCCATAGGACTTCCACCGGTTGACCATTGGCACTGGCTTGGCCATTTAGTGATATCACGCTGGTTTCACAGTTAAATTGATCATCCGGTCCTGCGATGGCAGTCGGTAGTTCAAAGTCACCGGTTACTGGCACGGAGTCAGCTATAGCACAGCCTGTCTCCACATTCGTGATCAACAATTGATACCAACCTGTATCGGCCACCAATACCTGGTCTTCGGTCGGTGATGAGGTGATCGAACCTTGCGAAGTTGACCACAGATATTCATACTGGTCTCCGGAGCTGGAGCCACTGCTGACTAGACTCACTTCATCGATTGCGCAGCTCAATATACCCGTTGATGCTACCTGGATATCGGGCAAGTCTCTATCCTCAATTAATTCCACAGACAAAGAAGCCACACAACCGTTAATCTGGTTGGTGATTGTCAATGTGTATGTGCCTCCTGATGTTGCTTCTACGAAAGGTGCATTAATACCACCAGATATCTGACCACCAACAGTCGACCATTCGAGGTCAAAGTCTGCACCTTGATCCGATGGGCTGCCGTCTATTTGTATAAATGCCTCTGCACAGGTCAGGGTGTCCGGTTCTTGTATGACGACATTGGGCGATAAGGTGTCTGTAGTGACGGTCAGGTTGGCATTGGTAACACAGTGATTAATAGTATTGGTCACTTGTATGGTATAGACACCAGCCTCTGTCATAGTGGGCTGGATAGATGTTTGACCTCCAATAGGATGTCCATCTTCTGATGACCATTCATATGAAAAATCTGAGCCTTCTGATATGCCATCTGTATTAGGGCTGACACTTACCTGGTCACAGGTGATGACAAGTGGCTCAAGCATGAGCACTGTCGGCGCCTCTCTGTCTTCTATGACGTCAATGGTTAGGGTTGAGCGGCAGTCGTTTTCCTGATTGAAAAGCTCTAATATATATTGGCCCGGCTCATCTACCTCTATGATGTACGTACTGATTAAGTCTGAAATATTACCATTTGTAGTCTGCCAGATGACATCAATATTCGGTCCGGACGAGGATGACGTAGCGTCTATTATGACCAGGCTATCCATACAGTTAAGCACACCAAAATCTGCTATGACAATATCTGGTGCACCATCGTCATTCATCACCTCGACACTATCACTCGCTGTGCATCCATTTTCTGTATTGGTCACTGTAAGCACATATGTTCCGGGAGCATCTATATCAACCTCCGGCACATTGACATCGGTTACAAAATTCCCACCTTGCGTAGTCCACTGATGGGTAAATTCACTACCCATAGAGGATGCGCTGCCGTCTAAAGTAAAGCTCTCTATCAGACAGTTTAATGTAAATCCGTCTCCGGCATTTGCTATAGGAGGCTCGATATCCTGTAGAACAGTAACAATCGCCTCTTGCCGGCAGCCATTTCCACTATCTGTGACTATGAGCCGATACTCGCCGGGGCTGGAGACATAGATCATATCTTCATGCTCTTCACCAATTGGTGTTCCGGTATCATCTGTCCATACAAAGTTATTGGGCCCATGCACAGAGCTTGCCAGCCCCTGCAAGGCGATGGAGTCAAGGATACAGTTCAAAATATCCGGCTCTTCAATTTGCACATCGGGTGCCGTCCTGTCGTCTGATACCAATATACTATCGGCCGCTGAGCATCCGTTGCGCGTATCTACGACGGTGAGCAGGTAAGTTCCCGGCTCTGTTACAGCGGGCATGATGTCTTCATGTCCATCGGCGATATGGCCGCTATTTGTAGTCCAATTGTATGTGTAAAACGCTTCATCAGGCGACACCGATGTGATCCACATGGTATCTTGCAGACAATTAATGGATGTATCCGGCCCCATCTGAAAATTAGGCGGCACCCTGTCCTCGGGAATTATTACCGTATGCTCTGTAACGCATCCACTGGCTTCATTAGTGATCATGACTGTAAGTGTATCTACACCTTCATGCTCGACGGTGAGTCCGTTATTGCCAGCGGTTATATTGTCCCCCTGGCTATTTGTCCAGGTGATAGAGAAGGGATCATCTCCTATGACTTGTATATCGATCTGTGCTGTGGTCTGGGCACAGGTAATGGTATCGAGATCGACGACTTCCATGTCTAGACTGTCGAGGTATTCTCCGACCCATACAGCCGTTGTGTCAGCACATTGTCCGCTATTTTCTTCAATCACGAGGAAGTACCAGCCCGGCGTGCCTACAGTGGGGCTAAGCGTGAACTCTCCTTCGATGATATCACCCTCATCTGTAAACCAGTAGTGCGCAAATCCTCCATCAATAATCGTCCCCTCAGCATTTATGATGGTCGTATCTCTGGTACAGGTAAAGGGCAGTACGCTGTCGATGACGACCAGATTTTCTCCTCCGGGGTCGCCTGTGATGACGAAGGACTGCACGACTTCACACCCATTATCGCTATTGGTCAATGTCAGCTGATATTCACCGCCACCATTGACTGTGACAGTTGACGTGCCCAAGCCTTCAATTATATCGCCTCCGTCCAGTATCTCCCATACAAAGACATCGCCACCACTACTCGATGAGGCGTCTATAGTGACAGTTGGATTATTGCAATCGAGCTCTCCATCTACCTGGACATCTAGAATCGGTAATTCAGTATCTTGTAGGACTTCTATGTCTGCCGTCACATACCCGCAAGTAATATTGGCATTTTCATAGAATACTTCTACAGTGTAGGTGCCGGGTGCATCTACAGTAACCACATTCTCTGTAAATCCATCAACAATGTTACCATCGTCTGTAGACCAAAATATCGTCAGATCATCCCTCTCCGGAATGATGAATACTTCTATGGTTGCATCTTCATTGATACAGTTTATGACGTTAGGCTCAGAAACCCCAACAGCAAAATCCACTACTTCTAAGTTAATGACCACTGAGCTGTCGCAGCCATCTGCAGACACAAAAGGAAATTCATATGACCCACTCTCACCCAGATCTGCACCTTCATAGATGATGAAGTCTCCGGCACAGATCACTGTGTCGATAATAGTAGTGGGGATTTCCGGAAGGACAGTCAGGTGGGTGGTGTGGAGACTGTCACAGCCATTTGATGCTTGAAATTGATCGACATAAACCCCGCTCTCTGTTTGCTCTCCACCGCCTGCAAAGTAAGTCTCATCAGGACAAATGGTAACAAAGGACTCGCCAAATACCTGCTCCAAAACAGTTATAGTGACCTCTGCTTCGCGCTCACAGACTTGTCGGAATCTTATTTCATCCAGGGCAAAATCATTGCCTGCTACATCAGTGTTTTGGTTTACAATACAAATTTCTACAGATGTAGCAGCCCCAGAAAACCAACTCGCGTTGAATTGATCCCAGATGCACACACCGGGTACAGAAAAGGGTGGCCCTAGCAGTACACCATCAGCCGAAAACTGCATAATGGCAGGTGATACCGGTATCAGATTGGCCAGCCATGCGCTGAAGTTGTATTCTGTATTAGGTGAGACGGCTATTGTCTGACACCACACCTGAGTGCCCGGATCTCCGGCACCGTTGACCGCCATGACATTACCCTCGCCTGATATATCACCACAGTTGGCAAAATTCGGGTGCAGCGCATTGGGATTGTCTGTTATGGCATATACTGACTCCGGCCATAGCGTCGTCGGACTGTGCATATATTCCGTAGTAAACCCCGTATTACCTAGCGCAAAGTCGCCATTGAATACAAGATTATCTCCCACCTCGTGTCGTATTGTCAGTGTATATGTCGTCGTTTCAGTGACACTAGCCGTTGGTGTCAGACTGGAGGTGCTCGACAGACCCGTCGCCGGCGTCCATTCTATATCAAAGACATCCTCACCGCCAAAGCTCGCTATCAATTGTATCGGGTCTGAAGGTAGGCATATCGTCGTGTCTTGCTCTATGGTCAGCTCCGCGTCACACGGCAGTTGTCCCAATGCTACACTTACACTCAGCCAGAGGAGAACCGCGAATACAACCACAATTTTATTTAACATGCCCTCAACTTAAAGGTCGCTAATATACTGATTATCTATTTTATAGATGTCATGTATGGCGCTTTAGTTTTTTGTTTGGGGGTATCCCTCCACCTTCCAAAGGGATTTGGAAGGTGGAGGGCCGGGCTCTCCATTCATACGCACTACATTACATCGGGGATGGCCATCATGGCGATGTGCGGCTTCCGTTGGTCGCCGACACCCCATGGGCCATCCAGCCGATGTACTGCAGTTTGTATCCATTGCGATCCCTTACCCGAGTTCCTGACTAGCTATGTCCATCCACGTGTGCAAAAGTTGTTAATTAATTAATGTACCAACAAACTAATTGCGTTTAAAGAGCGTTTATATTTACAAATCATTTATAATAAAATTTTTAATATGAAAAATTCAAAGTATTCAGAATCTGTATTTATAGATTCCAACGGGATGATCATATTTGATGATGCATCTGACGATGATCATAAGAGCGAAAAAACAAGTCAGGAGTCTGTCTCTATTTTATTATCTGACAAAGGGCTTAGCCAAAAAGAATTGGAAGCCATTGATCGTATGCAAAAGACCATCTGATCAATAGTAATGCTACAGGCTCTAATTTTAGAATGTCTATGTAGTAACTTATTCTCTTTATGAGGCTTTTAACCCATGTCATTCTTTCGCATGCCCTTTGACGAAGTCATGCGGTCTATACTTCTACTAAATCACTTTGACCAATGAAAATATCCATTTCGTTTACAGCAGACTTAGCCCTGGAAAATATTGACCTCCCGGACGGTCAAGCTCAGGAAGCCATCAACACCTTTAAGAAAACCGGAACCCTACCTCCGGAGCTCATGGATGCTATCGTCTCAGATGGTACAGCTGACCTATACATCGAGGAGGTACTGGAAATAGACGATGTCTATCCGGCAGACGAAGATGAGTAATTATGGTTTATGAAGTATAACAACAACCCCCTAAAGAGACTTTGATAAACTTCATGCCAATTATTACACAGATAATTTGCCACCATCATGAAAATAATAACTTTTTCTATTCTGGCGATAGCCCTAATATTGACCGTAGAAACAAGAGCAGAGTTTTACACAGTGACACAATCCTTCTACGTGCCCGGTAAGGATTGTCAATTGATCTGGATAGGCATTTACAATGATCAGGGCACTAGAGACAAAAGCGATGATCGTCTGTTAAAATATGATGTATTCATACGTTGCAACAACCCCATCAATCAACCCGATAAAAACACTAACGAGCCTCTTGAAAAGCACACAGTAGCCATCACTCCGGGAAACTGTGCCGCATATATCTCAGCCCTGACCAGAGGTGGTTATAAATCGCATAAAGCTGAGGTAGATTATTTGGTCAAAATAGCACATGAAATTGATAAAGGCTTTACGGATGAAAGCGTTACTTCATTTTTCAACCTCATCGAAAATGCCCCGGAGTCATTCAAGCCATTCATTGAAAAAGCCGAAGTAACACATTGATCTAAGTTGAGTTACTATGCCGTATCAAATAATTGAAAAGGCCTGGTTGAAAATTTGAACGCGTCTTGAAAGGGTATAAACAACGTACCCGAATTATACATTAGAAAATCACTGCCGCCACCTGTAGATGGCAGCAAGTGGGTATTACGGCTTACAATGGCTTCAGAATAAGGCACTTCGCTTGATTTCGATCAATCAATATAGGGTCACGCCCAAAACACCTAGAAAGAAAGATCAGCTTACAAGTGGCGACAATAAAATAGGATATGTATGGAAGGTAATCAATCAATTGTTCTTACATTTGCAAAGCAATAGAAAATGAAATAGAAATGGTTGACGAAAAAGTCCAAATAAAGGAAGTCATAGGGGCGTATATTAAGGAAGAGTTTATCGATAGTGGCGATCAGGCATCTTTTACTTTTGATACGCCATTGGTGTCTAGTAGAATCATGGATTCCATATCGACACTTCAATTGGTTGACTTTCTCGAGAAGGAGTTTGCAATAGAATTCAAGCCGCATGAGGTAGATCAGGACAATCTTAACACTGTGGAGCTGATAGCAGACTTTGTTTCCAGAAAAAAAGAGATGTGATGTGGGTGTCGAATATTTACACCAATATCTAGAAAACAGTGCGGCTCAATATCCTCATAACAATGCACTTATCTGCGGCGAAGAGTCTTTATCATACGAAGAGCTCAAGATAAAAGTTAGTGACCTGTCTGCGAGTATAAAATCCAATGAAGGCTTCGCTATAGGGTGTCGCATAGGAATCTGTGCGCCTAAATCCATATCGACAGTGATCGGCATCTTCGGTGTCCTCAAGGCGGGATGTGGCTATGTACCGGTGGGACATGACATGCCGGTGGATCGCAATGGCTATATCTTTGATCAGTGTGGTGTCCATCACATATTGCTTCACTCTTCTTGTATGGAATTGTTAAAGTATTGGGATGAAACTAGCGTAGAGGTTCGGCCTATCAACTTAGATGGCTTTGTGTGGGTAACGCTCTTAAGAGAATCTAATGAGAACAAGCAAGACTTAGCTTATATTTTGTATACATCAGGATCGACCGGACGTCCGAAAGGCGTGACGTTTACACATGATCAAGCTATCAGTTTTGTGGAGTGGTGTGGAAGTGTATTTGATGCCGGGCCTAATAGTGTGTTTTCATCTCATGCACCTTTTCATTTTGATCTGTCTATATTAGACCTATACTATTCGATACGTCAAGGTGCATCTATCGTATTGATCGATGAGGCCTCAGCTAAAAACCCGAGGCAATTAGCAGCTTTGATAGAGACTTACCAAATCACTCATTGGTACTCTACACCTACAGTCCTAAAGCTCATGCTCAGATATGGTCAAATAGATAGGTACGATCATACTTGTCTTCAATATGTGCTTTTCGCAGGAGAGGTGTTTCCAGTAGATCCGTTAAGGAAGTTAACTGAGTGTTGGTCTCAGGCGCGATTCTATAATTTGTATGGACCTACAGAAACCAACGTTTGTACATACCATGAAGTGATAAAGCCAATACCACCCGGTAGAGAGGAGCCCCTGCCAATCGGTAAAATATGCGAGCATCTGAAAGGCCGGGTAATCGATGTCGATGATAGCGGTACAGGTGAACTATGCATAAGTGGGCCCGCAGTGACTAGCGGATACTGGAAGAATGATATGGCTAATAGCGACAAGTTTTTTGCCTCAGATGGATTCAGGTGGTATGCCACAGGTGATTTGGTGACCATTGCAGATAATGGACTGTATCTCTATACCGGGCGTAAAGACAGGATGATAAAGAAGTATGGGTTCAGGATAGAGCCAATGGAAATAGAAGCTTGCCTTCACCGACATCCACTTGTTGTCGATGCAGCCGTGATAGCCAGAGAGGTCAGCCCTACAGTCTATAGGATAGAGGCGTACTGGTCAAGTCGAAAGACAGAAGACATCTCTCAAGAAGATATGAGGTCCTTTTGTCTTAAAAATCTGCCTTACTACATGGTACCAGATGTGTTTAGGGAAAGAGACATACCGAAGACCAGTACAGATAAAACCGACTACCAGTCTCTGCTTAGAGAAGAAGAATAAATGGTCAATTGTATAAATATGGAATGATCGAATTCCAATCATATATAAAATAGTTTTAATTTAATATGTCATTAATACATGGGAGTGTATACTTTTGCGTTTAGAAGGTATTAGGGCGTTTATAAATCCGTTATTTAATTTTAATGTTGTGCATAGTCCCTGGTCATTGTATTCTATCATTGGGTATGATGGTTTTCTCAAAATAGTAAGCATATGAAGTTGAGGTTATTGGTTGTTTTAATGTTGTATTTCCTGACGATTATTACTGGGTGGTCTCAGGTCAGTGGTGAGTTATTTGACAATAACAAGAGGAGCTTCCCCAATGATTGGGAAGTAATGTTTGACGATATCGAGCTACAAATAGATACGGTCATCTATAGATGGAGTGATGACAATGTCTCTCATGGTGATGAGAAAAAGCTGGGCTTTATTTTTCAAAAAAACAGCGAAGTGGCAACTATAAGGTTGACGCCCAGAAAGGCTTTTACCCGATATCAAATAGAACTAATTGAAGGTGATGGCTATGCTATCCTTGAAAACCTAATCTATGAAAACAATACTTACCACAGTGGTAAGATACGGCTGCAGGGTCTATCAGATATTGATTTACTTGGGCTGCGGTTTAAGGTAAGTAAGAAAGACCCCAAAGAAGAAATGGTGTTTAGGCTTCCTTTGTTTCCCTACACAGACATGTATGCAAAGATATACCCCGGAAGTGGTGAGCTCTTTATAGGTAAAGAGTACACATTTGAAATCATCACAAATAATAGTGATAATATACAGGCAGATCAAGTATGGAAAGACTTAGAGTATTTTTCCTATAGGATTTTCAATGAAGACACAAAGGTGTTTATAAGTGTGATAGGTAAAAAGCTTGGCACATCAACCCTGGATATACGAATACCACTAAAACGGCCTATTGTTTCTGATGATAACAGGTCTGTCTATTCATTACCTCCATGGGACTACACATTTGAAATCAAGAGGAGCCCATTGTCGTTTTTGGCTTTAGATCGAACAGACTTTGTTTGGGATGAGAACTCCAGAACAGGTATTGAGATAGAAATGGAGGACGGCAAGGGGATCAAGCTAGAGAAGACATACAGGCTTGAGAGCCGTGAACAGGCCGGAGGTCATCTTGTTGCTGAGATTTACACAAGACGCCGATTGAGCAATGGCAAAATATTGTGTTGGTTGCGCATCTATAACTTTCACCGTCGATCCGATGGTTACCTCTACCTTAAGGATGGAGACTTGCCCATTTTCATGACCAATTTCGATGTATCGCCAAAGACTGTAATAAACCGAATAGAACTGCAAAGAGAGGGGCAGGATTTTACAGAGTCTCTAAGTGTCTTCCCGGGAGAGACCATTGAGATCAAAGTAGAAGGTGTGTCTTTGGATAGGGCTAATTTTACATTTGAAGATATAGGAGGGGCTTACAAGGACACACTGTTGAAAAGTGATAAGATACATACGTATAAATTACAGATACCCAAGGACATATCAAAGAAGCGTCTGATCATATATAACAATGGCCAATCAACAGGCTATAACTTATCTATCAATGAGTTCCAAAAAGCCAGGCCTCTCGATTTTATCATGTTGTCGTATGAACAGAATGGTAGAGAAAAGAGTGTTACCCTTAACAGGATCACTTCGGCCATCATGCATATAGGGACCTTGAAAGACGTCATCATCAAGCCTGTACCTAGCAGAATAGATGATGAGTCCGCACTTCACGGCAAGCAGTATGTG
The DNA here is from genome assembly GCA_007125435.1 of Saprospiraceae bacterium. Lineage (GTDB taxonomy): Bacteria > Bacteroidota > Bacteroidia > Chitinophagales > Saprospiraceae > SLDF01. The sequence continues at coordinate 4,760 of SLDF01000328.1, read as the reverse complement.
ACCATAAAAATAACGCTAACAGGCCCAAATCGGGACCTGGTAGAGATGCGTACAGTTGAAAATATGGTCATATGCCCGGATCAAACATCGCCTCGGTATTTATTCTATCAAGATAAAGACTGCCAGTCAGGTGCATTCAATATCAACAGCATCTTAAGCCGAAAAACCAATGAGCTGAACGGCTGGTCAAGGGTAGAAATAGAAATAAGTCATAGAAGAGAAAAACATGATGACGAAGCCTATACCCATAGGGCTGAATTCATTTTGACTAGAAACTATGAGTTTGATATCGATGTGTCTTTCCCTGCCGGTCTTTTACAAATAAGACCGGATCGTCCTAATGAAAGGTTGAGCTCCTTCAGTGGAGTGAGTTTGGCTGCTTTGGCACAATTCAGCTTCTTCAAGCCGGGTCAGATAGCGAGGTATCAACCTTACAGAGTGGGTGTGGGCACTATAGCTATGAATGCTTTTGATTTTTCAAATGAAAGTGCAGACCGTGGTTTGGCACTAGTGGCATTGGGATCATTATCGCCCACCAGGCCCAATCCTAAGCTGAGATTGACATTATACTTTGGCGGTGGTTATTTCCTCACAAATGCAGACAATATCAGGACACCACCGGGTTGGTTTTTCCTTATAGGTCCGGGTGTTGCTGTTAGATTATAGGTTACTTCATGGTAAAACTTTCGATTTTGACCTTATTGATATATATCGTAGTTTTGCTATCGTTTTTTTTACCAGGTAAGCCAGGCAAGCAGTCATACAGTTGATATTTGGTCAAAAACATAAGGCATGAAAATTGGAATATTTTTTGGTGGTCCATCCCGGGAGAGGGAGGTTTCCTTTGCGGGTGGCCGAACTGTTTTTGACAACCTGGACAAAAGTTTATTTACCCCTATCCCCTATTTTGTAGATAGTCAAAAGCGACTCATAGAGCTAGATTGGCCCTATTTATATAAAGGAACAATAAGAGACTTTTATCCTTCTTCGGAGGTGCTACCTCATCAAGAGCTCTCGGTACAGTTATACATAGAAAGTCTAGATCACCTTGACGAAGAGGCTATTGACAATATGATTTTGTCCGTCGGCAAGCGCGTAGAATGGACAGACCTGTCGTCACAAATCGACCTCGCGTTTTTAGCACTTCATGGAGAGTTTGGTGAGGATGGTCAGATCCAAGGACTCATGGAGTCCATGAACATACCATATACCGGCAGCGGCATATTGGCATGTGCCATTGGCATGGACAAGGCTGTCCAGAAAAAGCTAATGGTCAAAGGTGGCTTCTCCTGTCCCGAAATCATATCTATAAAAAGGCAAGACTGGGTGAATAATCAGGGGGGAGACCTCTACGAGCGAAGTACCTCAGCAATTGGATGGCCTATGGTAATACGTCCTGCCAATCAAGGATCAAGTATTGGCGTGACCATTTTGGATGAAGATCGCAGCTATGACGCATTCAAAAAAAGCATAGACAAGGCGTTTTTTATTGAGGATCTTGACCTGAATCAATGGCGACAAATGGATCGTGAATCACGGTCGGTCTATATCCGTCAGCTATCAGATATCAGAAGTGGACTTGGCTATCCATTGTTATGCGAAGGCAATACTATCTTCAACCCCGATCAATTAATGTCCTTCATTTCGAATGCCGCTGAAAGTGGACAGGGCAAACTTCGGCTTGAGGCGTTTAATAAAGAACAGACTGTGATAGTCGAGAGCTTTATCAAAGGGAAGGAGTTTTCTTGTATAGTCATCAGAAGTGATAATGGTGAAGCTATAGCATTGCCGCCCACAGAAATCGTCAAAGGCGGCGAACTGTTTGATTACAGGTCAAAGTATTTGCCTGGTCTTTCGAGAAAAGAAACACCTATAAGATTGCCCAATGAAAGCATAGAGGCTATCAGATCAGAGTGTTGTCGATTATTTGACTACCTGGCTTTTAATTGTTATGCGCGAATAGATGGTTTTATCCAGGAGGACGGCACGATATACCTCAACGACCCGAATACAACATCGGGCATGATGCCTTCATCTTTTTTCTTCCACCAGGCGGCAGAAATAGGGCTCAATCCTTCACAGTTTTTGACGTTTATCATCAGATCTTCTTTGATGGAGAGAAGTCAAACCATGATATCTGGGTTTGCATACAACTATATGCTGGATAAGCTGGATGCACAAATCATCCAAAACCGCAAGCAAGGCCATGTGGCAAAGAAAAAAGTAGGTGTTATTCTTGGAGGCTTTTCTTTTGAGCGACACATATCAATGGAAAGTGGGCGAAATATCTATGAAAAGCTTGCTTCTTCGAGCGTGTATGAGCCCATCCCGGTTTTTTTGACAGGTAGTCAAGAGCAACACTTGCTCTATCATATTCCGGTAAATTTGTTGCTTAAAGACAATGCAGATGACATCAGAGACAAGATTCTAAATGGAGAGAAGCACGAGGTGATTGAGAGCATTAAGTCCGAAAGCAAAGCCATCATCAACAAGTATGCATCAATGGATGTGATTTTTGAGGCTAAGCAAATCAGTTATAGGGATCTGGCAGAGATGTGCGATATTGTCTTTGTAGCACTTCACGGTAGACCCGGTGAAGATGGTGCAGTACAAAGTGCTTTCGAGGAAGTTGGCTTGCCCTACACAGGATCTGGCGTGACATCCAGTCAAACGACAATAGATAAATATAAAACGCTTCAGACGCTAAAATCAAATGGCTTTAAGGTAGCTCATCAACTGTTAATTCTCAGGAATGAGTACTTGTCCATGGACGAGGGTGCCAGGATGGACTATCTGTCAGCTTTGGACTATCCTTGTATTGTGAAGCCTGTCGATGATGGTTGCAGCTCCGCCGTAAAGTTGATGAGGACGCCAGAGGGGATGAGGGACTATCTGGAGGCCTTGTTTCGGGATGACTTTCATTTACCTGAGCATACAAGAAAGGCGCTCGGTTTAAGCTGGAATGAAGAGTTTCCTATGAAAGATGTTGCCCTACTAGAAGAATTGATAATGAAGGGCGATGCAGAGCACTTTTTGGAGATAACTGGTGGTATGCTGACCCACTACAAAGAAGATGGCGAATTGGCCTACGAAGTGTTTGAGCCATCAGAAACTTTGGCAGTCGGTGAAGTCTTAACACTAGAAGAAAAGTTTTTAGCAGGTGAAGGGCAAAACATTACACCGGCCAGGTATGACAAAGACCCTGAGCGTTCTAAAGCCATATCTACTAAAGTCAGACAGGACCTGGAACGAGTTGCCCGCCTGCTCAAGGTGGAGGGCTATTGTCGAATTGATGCTTTTGTTCGTGTTTATAAGGATGACAGCGTGGAGACTATTGTCATAGAGGTTAATTCTTTGCCCGGCATGACACCGGCTACTTGTATTTTTCACCAATGTGCCTTAAATGACTATCAACCGTATGAGTTCATACACCAAATACTTGAGTTTGGGGAACAGCGTTTTAAACAACAAAAATCATTAGCCAATCAACCTAATGGAGAATAAATGAGTAAGAACCAAAATTGGATGTCCTTTTTCAAGTCCGTTTACTTTCTAAAGAACCTAGGCATATTAATCGGTATAGTCTTCGGTTTTTTATTCCTGGTAAACTTTGGATTAAAGACCTTTACCAATCATGGAGAGGCCATAGAAATGCCCGATCTCAATGGTGAGTTTTTAGAAACAGCAACGGACCTTGTCAAAAAGCATAAATTCAAGTTGACCAAGGCAGACTCTGTTTTCATTGTTGGTAAACCGGGAGGATTAATCATCAATCAAAATCCCAAACCGGGATCAAAAGTAAAAAGCGGGCGAACCATATACCTGACTGTAACGAAAGAAAAGGCAGATGAAATTCCATCGTCAAGGCTACCAGTATTGTATGGTAAATCCTATGACAGAAAAAGCAGGGAGTTGAAAAATGGATTTGAAATATTTTCGAGAATTGTCGATGAAAAATATGACCCGGGTCCGGAAAACTACATATTGGCCGTCATATATGAAGGCGATACCATCGTGTCTGCAAATGAAAGAAAAATGGATGTATTGATAGAGAAGGGCGGGCAGTTGGACATGATTGTATCTAAATCTACCGGTGGCAGACTGGACTTGCCAAATATGGTGTGTAAAACATACTCTGAAGCTGTTTTTCTGGCACGAACGCTCAATATTTTTTTGGATGCAGAGGTAGATGATGCTGTGACTGATAAGTACGATGCATACGTATCCAGGCAGCAGCCGTCATTTTCACCTGATCAAAAAATTCTGATGGGAGATACTTTGAAGGTTTTTCTGGCTGAAGAAAAACCTTTTCATTGTGTAGATGATGATTCCGTTTTTGAAGAGGAGCAATGATTTTATCATAGTGTACTTCAAAATGTCGTTTTTTCTACTCATGCATCAGCGATGTGAAAGGGTGGCGACGACAGGAGCCAGACTCGATGAAGCCCGGCGGAATCGAGGCCGACCGTTCAGGGAGCCCTGTAACGTAGCGACCCGGAGGGTGATGCCCAAAGTGGGAATAAAACATATAAATATTGTATTCCAGCTGTTCAAGAGGTTTTTAAAGGGCGCAAAAAATACGTTTACGGTACATGTCTGCGTTAAAATAGCGCTCTAAATAGGCATCTAAGTACAATTGATTTATGATTAAAAATATTGTAAAAAACATTAACCACAAGGTCAGGAAAGTAACAAGATTGCTGTACAAGACCGGCATAACCGAGCCGTTTTGGATCAATCATAGGTTGATACTATTATTG